>JARRPN010000163.1:0-5096 GCA_037382875.1 Calditrichaceae bacterium
TATATACAATGCAACGAGACTTTATATTCCTGGAGATAGTCTATCTGAGAGAATAACACTAGACATGCTTTCAGTTGAAGATTTTATCGGCGGACCAACAGAATTCGGTCTTTCTCAGAACTATCCAAATCCGTTTAATCCAACCACTTCAATTGCATTTAAGTTGGATAAAGCGGAAAAGATTAGCATGAAAGTTTATGATATCACTGGTCAATTGGTGAAAACAGTTATTGATAATAAAAATTATAACGCTGGATCTCATGTTGTTACAATAGATATGTCAAAACATAGCACTGGTGTTTATTTCACTGTTTTAAACAATGGTAGCCAGGAACTTATCCGTAAAATGATGTTGCTTAAATAAGCATGATATATTTGGATTCATCTCACAGACATCTCATTTTGTGGGATGGATCCTTTTTTTATAATTTTATTTAACCCATCCTTCTCAAAAATCCCTGATTACCAGAAAATTTGATTCTATAATTGAGAAGTGGGATTTAAAACGTAATAATAGATAAAACTAAATTCATCGTTGTGAAAAAGTATTTCTACATTATAGCCAGGATTGTAGAATGTGTCATTGGATAACTCTTCACGATTGGATTGAGTATGAGCAGATAGAAATACTGAAAAACAGCTACTATTCTTAAAAAAATACATCTTCTAACCTAAAGATCTTAAAATATGAGAAAGTTAGCGGATGTATAATGACATGGCTATATATATCATGAACCTTCCTCAAAGTAATAAATTAAATCCACAAAAAATATATATTAATTTTATAGATGCTCACTTGGATGTAGCAATTTTATCTGAAGCAATTAAATCAACCAAAGGACTACACTTGACGAAGTTTGCAATGGTCGTTGAACAGCAGTAATTATGCTGATCCAATTTGATATTTAAGGAATACTTAATGCAAAAAACATTTATATTTTCTTTATTTATTATACTCTATTTTTTTCTCTGCACAAGCTTATTTGCAAACAATCGGATAAAATACAATTTCAATCCACAATGGAAAGTTCATATTGGTGATCCTAGAGGTGCTGAAAAAGTAGATTTCGATGATAATGAATGGAAAGAAGTTACCTTACCTTATGCCTGGAATGAAAATGAAGCATTTAAAGTGGATATTCACCATTTATCAACTGGTATTGCCTGGTATCGTAAGCATTTTAAGATACCTGCAGCTCCTAAAGGGAAGAAAATCTTTTTAGAATTTGAAGGTGTCAGACAAGCCGGAGAATTTTATCTCAATGGCATTTTTATAGGACGACATGAAAACGGCGTAATGGCCGTTGGATTCGATATCACAAACCAAGTAAAACCATATCCGGAAGAAAATGTTATTGCCGTGCGAACGGACAATGACTGGAATTATAAAGAAAAATATACGAATACCACATTCCAGTGGAATAATAATAACTTTAACGCCAACTATGGCGGTATTCCCAAAAATGTCTGGCTTCATGTCACGGATAAGCTATATCAAACTCTGCCATTGTTTTCAACCCTTGGCACGGAAGGCGTATATATTTATGCGCAAAATATAGATATTCCTTCCAGGACAGCAGAAATTACAGCGAAATCACAAATAAGGAATGAGTATGATATAGCCAAAACCTTTGAATATGAAGTATTAATCGAGGACATGAATGGAAATACCATTAAAACTTTTAATGGTGGAACGACATTGTTGTCTCCAGGAGGAACCACACTTATTGAAGCCAGTGCGATAGTTGATAGCTTAAATTTCTGGAGTTGGGGATTTGGTTATCTTTACAATGTATATACAAGTATTAAAGTGGCCAGTAAGCCAGTTGATGTCGTTAAAACACGTACGGGCTTCCGGAAAACAAAATTTGCTGATGGAATGATCGAGTTAAACGACAGAGTGCTGATGATGAAAGGCTATGCACAGCGTACCAGTAATGAATGGCCGGCTGTTGGGATGTCTGTTCCACCGTGGCTAAGTGATTTTAGTAATCGTATGATTGTAGAGGGAAACGGTAATTTAGTACGCTGGATGCATGTAACTCCATGGAAACAGGATGTTGAATCGTGTGACAGGGTAGGATTGATCGAAGCAATGCCGGCCGGTGACTCCGAAGGTGATGTCAAAGGTAGACAATGGGAACAGCGGGTAGAACTGATGCGTGATGCAATCATCTACAATCGAAATAATCCCAGCATTCTTTTTTATGAGGGAGGAAACGAAGTTATCTCTGAAGAACATATGCAGGAATTAAAAGATTTACGTGATAGATACGATCCTTATGGTGGACGTGCTGCTGGTTCCCGTGAAATGCTTGATAGTGAGGTAGCCGAATATGGTGGCGAAATGCTTTACATCAATAAAAGCGCTGATATACCTTTTTGGGCCATGGAATACTGCCGTGATGAAGGTTTGAGAAAATACTGGGATGAATTCAGTCCGCCCTACCATAAAGATGGCATGGGTGCTGGGCATATAAATGTCAGTGGAAGCAAGGTGATTAATGCCAGACGATATAACCGGAATCAGGATTCGCAGGCCATTGAGGATATCAGACGCTGGTTTGATTATTGGGTAATGCGCCCTGGAACAGGTAAGCGTGTTAGTTCAGGCGGAGTAAACATTATATTTTCCGATACCAATACCCACTATCGCGGTGCAGAAAATTATCGCCGAAGCGGCGAAGTTGATCCAATGCGGATACCTAAGGATAGTTATTTCTGTCATAAAGTAATGTGGGATGGATGGGTGGATGATCTAGTTCCGCACATTCATATTTTAGGACACTGGAACTACCAAAATGGCACGGTGAAGGACATGTACGTAGTTTCAAGTGCTGATAAAGTTGAATTGCATGTTAACGGTAAATCTCTTGGATTTGGTAAACAAGCATATCGCTTTTTATACACATTTAAAGATGTAGCATTCCAACCTGGTAACATCCAGGCAATTGGTTATGACGTTGATGGAAATGAGCTTTGTACCGATGAAAAAAGGACAGTTGGTGAACCGGTTTCAATAAAACTTACAGTCCATAAAGCTCCGGATGGAATGCTGGCAAATAATGCAGACATGGCGCTTATTGATGTTGAAGTAGCAGATGAAAATGGTGATCGGAATCCCATTGCTTTTAACAAAATTAACTTTGAACTTGAAGGACCTGCTGAATGGCTCGGTGGGATTGCAAAGGGAATGGATAATTATATTATGGCTAAAAGTCTACCTGTTGAGCTTGGGATAAATCGTGTTCTGATCCGTTCAACCACAAAAGAAGGTCTCATTAAGCTTCGTGCAAAATCTGATGGTTTAAATCCGGCAACAGTGCAAATTGAAACAAAAGCTATAAAAGTAGTAGATGGTTTAACAAATAATAATCCGGCAGCAAATCTGCCTTCATATTTGGATCGTGGACCAACGCCAAAAGGTAAATCTTTTCATATAACCCGTCATCCTGTTGAAATAGTTTCCGCAAATGCAGGAGTTAATAGTAAGCAGGTTAAATATTCATTTGATGATAATGAATTAACCAAGTGGAGTAATGACGGTAATATAAAATCAGGATGGATAGAATATAACTTTACTGAACCTGCAATGGTTGATGAGATTGATCTGAAATTAGATAATTGGCGTCGGAGATCATATCCACTTCGCATAAGCGTTGATGGTAAAGTAGTTTTTACAGGAAATACAGAGAAGTCACTTGGCTATATAAACATTTCAAATTTTAAACCTGTGCTCGGTCAACAATTGAAAATCGAATTGACAGGAACACATTCTGATCGTGATGGATATGATTATGAGGAACTTGATCCGGAAAAACAGGCGGCAGAAATAGCTAAGAGGGAAGATGAAGGTAAAGGTATGTTAGGTATTGTGGAAATTGAAGTTTATGAAAATATTAATGAATAGATATAAAAAATCACAAAATATATAATATTAAATCGTTTAATGGCCATGAAAAAATTTACTTTTTTAATAATACAATTTTTAGTCGTTGGTAACTTTTGTTTAGGACAAAATAGTGTCATCTCTCTATGGACGGATAATATACCTAATAGCCAAAAATCCAATGAAATTGAGGTTCGGGATACAACAACTGCTGTCTTGATTAGTTACGTTCAAAATCCGGATATATCAGTCTATTTGCCATCAAAAGGAATTGCAACCGGTCAGGCTGTTGTGATTTGTCCGGGAGGTGGATACAGAGTACTTGCTTATGACAAAGAAGGAACCGATATTGCGAAGTGGTTAAATTCCAAAGGAATTGCAGGCATTGTTCTAAAATATCGTTTACCCATATCAAAAAGTAATGTTATAACTCATAAATCTCCGCTTCTTGATGTTCAACGCGCGATCCGTTTAACCCGCTACCATGCTGATCAATGGAATATCAAGAGAGATAAAATTGGAATTATGGGTTTTTCAGCCGGTGGACATCTTGCTTCAACTGCAGGAACCCATTTTGATAGTGGAGACGAAAGTGCTGTAGATCTTGTTGAAACTATAAGTTCCAGACCTGATTTTATGATTTTAATCTATCCTGTAATCACATTAAATGAAAAATTCACACATCAGGGATCTAAAACTGCTTTGCTCGGTGAAAATCCCGATCCCAAATTAGTTCGATATTATTCCAATGAATTACAAGTAAAAAACCTTACGCCTCCTACTTTTATTGTCCATGCAGGTGATGATGGAACAGTACCTGTTGAAAACAGCATATTTTTTTACCAGGCTTTAAAGGATAAAGGAATCAAAGCAGAGTTGCATATTTACCCGGAAGGAGGACATGGATTTTCACTTGCAATTGGTAGAAGCTATTTGAAAACTTGGCCGGATCGTTGTAGCGATTGGTTGAAATCATTAAATTAGTCTAAGAATTCTATGATTTCCAAACTATCAGGAATATAATTATGAATAAACAATTTAATCGTCGGAAGTTTTTAAAAATTGCAGCGGCAGGCACAGCATCTATACCGTTTCAAAGTTGTATATGGAAACAATCTATTGAGGGGCCTAAAAAGAAACCAAATATTATTCTTGTGGTTGCTGATGACCTGGGCTACAGAAACCTGGGATGCTATGGCCAAAAAAA
>JARRPN010000164.1:0-9444 GCA_037382875.1 Calditrichaceae bacterium
CTGCATATTTCTTTTAAAATTTCATTATTAACTCGATTGTTCTCATACATTTTCTTTAGGAGTACAGCGTTATTCATAAGTCTTTGTTTTGTTATTTCATCCAGATAGGTACTGGCACGCAAGGTGTTCTTTGATGCGATAATTACAGATTGAAGTAATGAATGGGACTGTTTCTCCATTAACTGGTAAAGCTCTTTTCTGCTTTGCTGGAGTTCAATAACCGCACTTGAAATCATCAAACCCGCGATAATAAAGAATATAATTATCAGAAAATGTGTTTGTTCACCAGATTTCGATTTCAATTTTTTAGCCATATTTTTCACGTGCTTTCTACGATTAATTTTAATTTATAATAAAAATATTAATTAATAAATAGCTTCTAAAATTTGAATTTACAAAATTGAATAATTTTATTTGAGCCTTGCAACCCTTATACAGGTTATTTAAGTTTGCTGGTACTACAAAATTTTTCCTTTCTGAAACCATGAGTATGAAATATTTGATATGATAAAGGAATTATAATTAAACATAAACAATGAATTGGTATGATTTCTGTATGTTAAATCGATTCATAACTGGATTAAATACCAAAGTAATTTATGTTAATATAAGTTGTCTGTACTGGGTTTATATAAAATACCTAGCTTATATATAAATATTAGAAAGCCTTAACTTATGTAAAAAATCCATACACAAAAGGAGGACATGCCATGCGTAGTATTTTAATTGTTAGTTTAATTTTTCTGTGTACCATTGCATTTGCACAGGATGAGTCAAAAACCAGCATCGCCGGCGGCGCAAAGGCGCTTATTTTTGAATTTGATGGTTTGGACAACTTATCTGCTGATTCATATAACGGAGGCCTTGGTGGCAAAATTTATTTTAGCAGTAGTCTGGCTTTGAGAGTAGGATTTAATTTCGATTATGAATCTGAAACTATTCATGCAAATCCGGCTGATGATGAAAATGGAGTGGATGGAGAATATAGCGAATCTACCTTCGGACTTCTGGCAGCTATGGAAATACATACTCGAAATAAATCCAGAGTAAGTCCATATTTTGGAGGTGGCTTTGGTTTTACTCGGTATGGATCAGAGTATAAAGAACCTGACACTTATGTTCCGGGTGGAAATTCATATCGTGCTGTAACAGAAGTAAGCGGTAGTTATAGTTTTGGGATATTTGGTCTGGCAGGCGCTGAATTGTTTATCTTGAAAGAAGTGAGTCTTTCGGCTGAGTATAATTTATTCCTGGCCTTTGGAAGTGATGGAGATGAGAAAACTACGTATGTTGTCACGGAAGGAGATCCAGTGTTTATACCAGCAGATGTTACGGATAAAGGAAATTCCGGTTGGGCAATTGGTACCGAATCCCGTGGTATGTTAATACTCTCAATTTATTTTTAAAAAAATAAATGAACTCAATAAAAAAAGCCGCTTCACGCGGCTTTTCTTATTTGTGGAGCTGAGGAGAATCGAACTCCTGGCCTCTTGAATGCCATTCAAGCGCTCTCCCAACTGAGCTACAGCCCCTTAATTAATGGGATGGCAATATAAGATATAAATATTATGGAGTCAACTTAATTCGTTTTTGATATATATATTGAAGAGCTAAATTGTGGAAGTTAAATATATTGAAATTGGCTCTTTTTTAATGGATAAAATTTATTTGATCTGCCCAAATCAATAATTCGTGAAAAATTTTTGGATTTGAAAAAATGACGCCTTCTCGGAAGGGAACTTCATATTTTCTAGCATCGGTAGCATTAGCGTAATAAACCAAATGCTCATTTGGTCTGAATAATTCATGCCAATATTTTTCATATAGCCATTGAATACCATCATTTTGTATATATATAGTAATTGCATTATTGGAAACATCATGCTCTTTTATTTTGTCAATTATATTCAGCTTGGAATTTGAGTCCGGTGTTTAAATCTGTATTCAATTAACGATTTATTGCATTCTACAACAATATGTGTGCCAATATTTTTATTAATAAATATTTGACAGGAATAAAACGAGAATATATATTCGTTCCAAAACACGACAAAAATAGTCGGATTTTAAAAATTAAGATAAATAAGTATGCTTAAGTTTAGTAAAAAATTGGAATATGCACTCATTTCGATCTTCGAAATTGCAGATCGGGATGGACATGACCCGGTTACAACAAAGTCAATTGCAAAGCAATATGATATTCCTTTGGAATTATTGGGAAAAGTATTGCAAACATTGGCTAGGTATAATCTGGTAACCTCAATATTGGGTGTAAAAGGTGGATATACTTTAAACCATTCTTTGAGTGATTTAAAGGTGTTACAAGTTGTTGAAGCGATTGAAGGCCCAATAAATCTCATTGCATGTAATACTGAAAATATATGTTTGTGTGAACAACACACGAACTGCAATATTCGTACGCCGATGGCAATGATACAATCAGAACTCGAGCAATTTTTTGGAAATATATCTCTGGAAGAGTTAAGAAATAGAAATATAAAATTACATACACAATTATATAGTCAGGTATAAGTAAGAGGTGCTATGAGTACAGAATTAGAAAAAATTGAATCTTTAGCCAAAAAAGAATACAAATATGGTTGGACCACGGATATAGAAAGTGATTCTTTACCCCTGGGTTTAAATGAAGATATCATTAAAGCGCTTTCTGCAAAAAAGAATGAGCCGGAATTTATGTTAAGCTGGCGGTTGAAAGCTTTTAAGCGGTGGCAGCAGATGGAAGAACCGAACTGGGCAAAAGTTAACTATCCAAAAATAGATTATCAGAAGATTAGTTATTATTCAGCACCCAAAAAGAAGAAAAAATTAAAAAGCTTGGATGAAGTGGATCCTGAACTATTGCGTACCTATGAAAAATTGGGTATACCTCTCGCAGAGCAGGAAAAACTGGCTGGCGTAGCTGTTGATGCTGTTTTTGATAGTGTATCTGTTGCTACAACTTTTAAAGATAAACTCTCAGAGTTGGGTATTATCTTCTGTTCTTTTTCTGAAGCAGTACAAAATCATCCCGATCTGGTTAAAAAATATCTTGGTTCAGTCGTACCGGCAACTGATAATTTTTTTGCTTCATTGAATTCTGCTGTTTTTAGTGATGGCTCTTTTGTATATGTGCCAAAAGGCGTACGTTGCCCAATGGAATTGTCTACTTATTTTAGAATCAATGCAGCCGATACCGGGCAATTCGAACGCACATTGATAGTTGCTGAAGAAGGGAGCTATGTGAGCTATTTAGAGGGTTGTACAGCTCCAATGCGCGATGAGAACCAGTTACATGCTGCTGTGGTTGAATTAGTGGCTCACAAAGACGCTGAAATCAAATATTCCACAGTTCAGAATTGGTATCCCGGTGATTCAGAAGGCAATGGTGGTATTTATAACTTTGTTACTAAACGGGGCATCTGTAAAGAAGAAAATGCCAAGATTTCTTGGACACAGGTTGAAACGGGATCAGCAATTACATGGAAATATCCAAGTGTCATCTTAAAGGGTGATAATTCCATTGGTGAGTTTTATTCGGTGGCAATGACCAATAACATGCAGCAAGCAGATACGGGTACTAAAATGATTCATCTTGGCAAGAATACTAAAAGCAATATTGTATCAAAAGGTATATCAGCGGGAAAAAGTAATAACTCCTATCGCGGTCTGGTGAAAATATCCAAACATGCAGAGCATGCTCGTAATTTTTCTCAATGTGATTCATTGCTGATAGGTGATAAATGTGGTGCACATACTTTCCCTTACATTGATGTCCATAACACATCAGCGCAGATAGAACATGAAGCGACCACATCTAAAATTGGTGAAGATCAGATATTTTATTTGAATCAGAGAGGTATTTCTACAGAAGATGCTGTGTCTATGATAGTGAATGGTTATTGTAAAGAAGTATTTAGAGAATTACCTATGGAATTTGCGGTTGAGGCCCAGAATCTGCTGAGTCTTAGTCTGGAAGGTAGTGTTGGTTAATAATAATACAGAAAATTGTGGAGAAAATATACATGTTAGAAATTAAAGATTTATCTGCATCAATAGAGGGCAATAAGATACTAAAGGGTATCGATCTTAAAGTTAATCCCGGTGAGATTCATGCTATAATGGGACCCAATGGATCAGGAAAAAGTACACTTGCCAATGTATTGGCTGGTAGAGAAGAGTATGAAATTACTGGAGGCAGTATTCTTTTTGAAGATAACGATTTACTGGAATTGGATCCGGAAGACCGCGCCCGGGAAGGTCTCTTTCTGGCCTTTCAATATCCGGTTGAGATTCCCGGTGTTAGCAATAGTTATTTTTTAAAAACTGCTTACAATGAAAAGAGAAAATATCAGGGAATGGAAGAAATTGATGCTGCTGATTTCTTAATGATAATGAAGGAAAAGATGAAACTGGTAGAAATGGATCAGGCCTTAATCAATAGACCAGTGCCAATGGGGTGAACAAACTCAGATCTAAAGATAAAGCTTATATTATTGTAACTCATTATCAAAGGCTGCTGGAATATATTGTACCAGATTTTGTACACGTGTTATATAAAGGTAAAATTGTAAAATCAGGTGGCAAAGAGTTGGCATTGGATTTAGAGAAAAAAGGATACGATTGGTTAAAATAAATCAGAAAGATAAAGATGCAAAAGGATAATACAATTTTAAAACAATATATCGCTAATTTTGAATTTTTTGAGAAAAACCTGAATGGTCAGAAAAAGGATCCCATTCATGATCTTAGAAAAACGGCATTCAATCATTTGATTGAGAAGGGATTTCCAACAAAGCGAGAAGAGGAGTGGCGTTTTACGGATATTAATCCAATTTTAAAAGAGAGTTTTTCATTACCCAGAATTGAAAATGTTAAAGAATTTAGTAAATCAGAAATTGATGCATTGACTTTTAAAGACTGGACAGGCCCGTTACTTGTATTTATAAACGGCAGCTTTGCAGAACATCTGTCCGATACAAAAATAGGTCAAGCGGGTTTAACAATTGATACCCTGGATACTGTCTTAAGAAAAGATCAGAAATCACTATTGGATACATTTGCTGACTTTAAAACATATAATGAAAATGCATTTTCAGCACTTAACACTGCATTCATTAAAGATGGTGCAGTCATAAAACTGGAAAAAAATGTAATTGCTGATAAGCCGATTCATTTGCTCTATATATCAACAAAACAGGAAAAGCCTCAAATAATAAATCCACGGAATTTGATTTATTTATCAGAGAATAGCCAGGCAACCATCATCGAAAGCCATCTAAACCTGAATACTGGTCAATATTTTAATAATCCAGTCTCGGAGATTAGGATTGCAGAAAATGCCAGGCTTAATCATATCCGTATTCAGGATGAAAGCAGAGAAGCATTTCATATCGGTAGTATTTTTGTTGATCAAAAACAAAATAGTCATTACTTTTCCACTTCGCTTACGTTTGGGGGAAAAATTGCGCGGAACAATATTTATACAAATCTGGATGGTGAGGGGATTGAGACTATTTTAAATGGGCTTTATATGGGGCATGATGATCAGTTGATCGATAATCATACATTTATTGATCATGCAAAACCGCATTGTGAAAGCCATGAATTGTATCAGGGTATTTTAACGGATAATGCCAATGGCGTATTTAGTGGGAAAATAATGGTTCATCCGGATGCTCAGAAAACAGATGCGAAGCAGTCCAATAATTGTCTGCTTCTCTCAGATGAAGCCAGGATCAACAGTAAGCCTCAGCTGGAAATATATGCGGATGATGTTCGGTGTACGCATGGGGCAACGGTTGGCCAGTTGAACGACGATGCTATTTTTTATTTAAGGTCGCGGGGAATATCCAAGCAGCGGGCAAAAAACATATTAACTTATGCTTTTGCTGAACAGGTGGTCGAAGGTATTGATATTGACTCTGTTCGTGACTTTGTGGATCATATTATCCTAAGACGTTTACGAGAAGATATGAATTTTGATAAATAATCGATCGTTGCAGGTTTAATAGAGTTATTTTTAAACAGATAAGGAATGCAACTTAATGAATGAGGAATTTCGTGAATTATACCAGGAAATCATTTTAGATCATAACAGATCACCGCGAAACTTTCGGAAAATGGATGATTATACCCATATATTAGAAGGGCGAAATCCTTTATGCGGAGATCATTATACAATTTATCTGAAAGTAAAAGATGATTTAATTGAAGATGTCAGCTTTGAGGGTTCCGGATGTGCAATTTCCAAAGCTTCGGCATCGGTTATGAGTACAACTGTTAAAGGTAAAACCGTTACAGAAGCTAATGAATATTTTGATATTTTTCATAAACTGGTTACTGGTGAAGCCGAGCCTGATGAATATTTCGAAAAAGCAGGAAAAATTGCAGCTTTTAGTGGAGTGTCTGAATTTCCGGTTCGTGTAAAATGTGCCTCTTTGGCCTGGCATACTATGCATAATGCGCTTGAAAATAAAGCGGACGAGGTAAGCACTGAATAAATTGGAAAGAGAAAATTATGATAGATGAAGCAAAGATTATTGATGTATTAAAAACAATATATGATCCTGAAATACCGGTTAATATATATGATCTGGGCTTAATCTATACTATTAATATTGATGATCAAAACTATGTGAATATTGGGATGACCCTGACATCACCAAACTGCCCCGTGGCTGAATCGTTACCTGTAGAGGTTAGAGATAAAATAAGTGCCTTGGAAGGTGTTGAATTCGTTAAAGTGGAAATATTATGGGAACCACCCTGGAATCCGGATATGATGTCCGAGGTAGCCAAACTAGAACTAGGTTATCTATAATTTATTATATAATAAACAATACATTACGGAAGTTTTAAATGGAAGTGATGCAATCGGAAAAGAAAAACATTATAACAACATTGGATCCTTATAAATATCGTTCTGACTTCCCAATATTATCTGAAAAAATTCATGATAATTCTTTGATATATTTCGATAATGCAGCTACTACTCAAAAGCCAATTCAGGTGATTGATAGCATTAATCATTATTATAGAACTTCCAACGCAAATGTACATAGAGCTATCCATGTGCTGGGCGAGCGTGCCACAACTGGTTTTGAAGTAGCGCGTGGTCGAGTAGCCAGGTTTATTAATGCCGAAAGTGAACGACAAATAGTATTTACACGAGGTACCACTGAAGCCATAAATCTTGTTGCTAATAGCTGGGGACGTAAATTTTTAGAACCAGGTGATGAAATTATTCTAACCGAAATGGAACACCACAGTAATTTGATTCCATGGCAGTTATTGGCTCATCAAGTTGGCGCCAAGCTTAGATTTATTCCGTTTAAAGATAATGGTACACTTGATTTTCCTATTTTTGAACAAATTCTGTCGAATAAAACAAAATTGATTGCGGTAACGCATATGTCTAATGTTTTTGGAACAATCAATCCAATTAAGCGGATCATTCGTATGGCTCATGATCGGAGAGTTCCGGTATTATTAGATGCGGCGCAAAGTGTGCCTCATTTGCCTATTGATGTACAGCACCTGGATTGTGATTTCTTGGCTTTTTCAGCTCATAAAATGCTTGGTCCAACTGGTATTGGTGCTTTATATGCAAAAGTCCAGTTGTTAGAAAACATGGATCCTTACCAGGGCGGTGGAGAAATGATCAATAGTGTTTGGCTGGAAAATGCCACCTGGAATGAAATACCGCACAAATTTGAAGCAGGTACACCCAATATTGCCGGATCCTTTGGATTTAAAGCGGCAATGGATTATCTAGATAACATCGGGATGCAAAAGATTACTCTTTATGAACAGGAAATTACTACCTATGCGTTGGATAAAATGATGGAAATTGATGGGATGATCATATTTGGATCAGCTCCTGAAAGAGGTGGAGCAATATCATTCAATCTTGGAAATATTCATCCTCACGATTTGTCGCACTATCTCGATCAGCAGGGGATTGCTGTGAGAGCAGGACATCATTGTGCACAAACTGTGATGAGAAAACTAAACATAGCTGCTACTACAAGGGCTAGTTTTTATTTTTATAATACGTTTGAAGAAGTTGATTATTTTGTTGAACAATTAAAGAGTGCAAAAGCTTTTTTTAATTTTTAAAAATTTTCTTAAACATACTGAAAATTACCCCGAATCTATTGTATAATCCCAATTTATAAAAATTCAGTTAACACGCATATCCCAATTACGGAATATTATGGTTAGATTTTATTTTAGTTTTTTATGCCAATATTCTGTTAATAAATTGTGAAAATATTAAAAAACGAGTTAAGGGTTTGCCTGGTGCCGAAAGCATCATTATATTCATGTTCTTTACTTCGGAGTTGAATTGATAAAAGAACGCAAATTAGATAACCTAACCAGAAAAAAATATATTGCTCTTCGCCGTGGATTTGAAAAACCTGTTTTAGGCATTACCGGCATGCTTGGGAAGACTTCTGTAATAAAAATAGTATCCACAATTTTATCAACGAAAGGCAAGGTTCTGCAAAGTGAAAAAGGAAACGGAAACTGGAAAAATAACATTAATAATCTTGAACAACTAGATGCTTCTTATGCGTACGCGCTTTTTGAATTTGATTACAATCGAGGTAATGATTTTGCAGAATTATTGAGATTAATTAAACCAAATATTGGAATTATCACCAATATAGGGGATGCTCATCTATCCTATCTTGGCAATATGATAAAAAATGCGGTTGAAAAATCTGCAGTAGTAAAATATTTAGCACGAGATGGCGTTGCCGTTTTAAATAAGGATGATGAATTGAGTTCTGCTTTAGCCGATTATATTTCGACTAAGAATATTGTTAAGTATGGTCTTAGCAATGGATCACATTTTCATGCCTCTGATATTCAGTTTAAAGGGCCTGACGGAATTACATTCAAACTAAATGGAAAGATTAATGTTTCATTACCGGTTTTTAGTATTCAGGATGTCTATAATACATTGGCTGCAATTGCATGTGCACATAATTTAGATTTTAGTATTCAGGAAATTGTAGATATTATCGAAGATAAATTTGAATTGCCAAAAGGGCGCGGTCGAGTCACGCAGATTAATAACAATTTCATATTAGATGAAAGTTATATATCCACACCTCGGTCTCTTAGCAAAGCTGCTCGTACCTTAATTGGTTTTAAACCATATGTAGATAAAGTATCTCTCATTGTAGGAGATATGGTCGGGGCTGGTGTAAACACAGAAGAACAGCATTTAAATATGGGTTACTTTCTTTCTGCTCTTCCTATCGATTGTTTAATAACTGTCGGAGAATATGCTCAGTATATTGGAGAAGGAGCTAGTCTTATTCATACAGATGATAAACATATTTGTCATGCAAACAATGTTGATGAAATTTTATCAATTATTGATGAAAACCTGACCGGATCTGCTGCTATATCTGTAAAAGGACTTGGATCAGC
>JARRPN010000165.1:0-5079 GCA_037382875.1 Calditrichaceae bacterium
TCATTGGTATAACGTCTGGATCTGTCATATTTTCTGGATCGCAATCTGATATTGATATTATAACTCCGATTCCACAACTTTTGGGCTTTAAAATTGATTCGTAATGAAGGCTGGTCAAAGTTTAATTTACTATTGGTCAAATCTTCAAAATGGTACCACTGGATTCCAATATTCCCTCTAATACGGGTCAGACTTTTGGTTTTCTCTTCTCTCTCTTCTTGAATCTGTTCTTCATTCACTTCAGGCAGGGTATTTTTTAATGAATCCTGTGTTATGGATCCTGCCGTATATTTCTTAAGCCATTTTAACTTATCGCCAGCCTGAAGTTGCTGCTTTGCATTGAGTATTTTACAGGAAGAAGAATGATCAGCTGTATACACAACTTCAATAGTGGCTATAGTAACACCGTTGCGGATAACCTCGAACTGGTCACCGAGGGAAACACTATCCGCCCTTCCTCCTGTGATATAAACAAATTCCGAGGATAAATATTTTATTTTTAGATTAGTATTGTTTTGTGCATTTAATAACAGTGGAATTAAAATACATGATATCAAAAAGAATTTGTAAAATCTCATTTAGTCATCCCCCTTACCTCCCTGATGACAGTTATAGCAGGCATGACTATCATAAGAATAATTTGATCGATTCCGATGCCTTCTATCCATTCTATCACGGCTATGAGCATGGCATACCAAACAGGTAAAATCAGCGTAGGTGGCGGGATTAATATGACACGTTGTGCAATCATCCCATTTACCAGCGTGTTCCCCGGAAAAGATTGGAAATAGACTATCATGATCTCTGAAGGTTGCCGGCTTCCAGGCAATAAATGAATGGCAGTCCTCACAACGCGTTCCAAAAGTTATAAAATCGTGTTTTGGATCTGTTGTACCGTTGAATTCCTGCTGATGGCATTCATAGCAATCGGATGACGGCCTTCTAAATTCAGCAACAATTTCACTTTTATGGCAGGATCCGCAATCCAGTTTAGCATGAGCGCCAATAATCTGAAATGTTGTATTTGCATGAGCCTGATTAGCATCAATAATGGTCCAGCTGACGGGCGTATGACAGGATTCACATTCCGGATATAGTTTTGATTGATGTACATCTGTATGACACGATCTGCATTCTGCATTCACATTAGCAAAATTTGAAATATTATGACAGAATTTACAATCCTGTTTAATATGCTGGCCGGTTAAAACGAAATCAGTTCTTGAATGATCAAAACTTACTCTATGCCAGTCAGCAGTATTATGGCAGGTCTCACAGGTAAAGGGTACTTCCTGATGGGGATTATTTTGTGCAGAACTGGCAATATAGAAAAATAAAAGAATTGAAAGTGTTTTCTTTAACATATTAATCATCCTCTGCTCTACCATCAGGATGGCAGGTTTTACAGGCAATGCTTTCATAGGAATAACCGTCAACTTCATCATGATCATTATCTACTTCTGATTTATTGTTATGCTCATGACAGGTAATGCATTCATAGAGAGAGTAGTTACTGACATTAACATGGCAATCCACACAATTATTCCAGGCTTCTCTATGGGTTCCGGAATAAATTGGAAAGTACTGTCCATCGTGATCCCAGTTTGCATCATCCCATCTACTTGTATTATGACAGTCCTTACAGGCAGTCGGAAATTGGGCTGATGCATGGTTTGGATCGGTCGTATTGTTATAATCGGACTCATGGCAACCAATACATTCCAGCGGAGTATTTGCATAACCATTCACATGACATGATATGCAACTTTGATTGGCATGAGCGCCATCAAGAGTGAAATTTGTCTGGTTATGATCAAATGTTGCAGGTTCCCAGGCTGTTGTATTATGACAGGACGTACAGACCTTGTCAAAATTATTACTTTCGTGATTGGGATCTTCTACACTTTGATAATCCTGTTCATGGCAACCATAGCATTCGGTCTGAGTACCGGTATATTGATTGTTAATGTGGCAGTCAGTACAGTTAACTATAAAATGAGCTCCGGTTAATGGAAAATTGGTCTGGTCATGATCGAATTCAGCTGGAGACCAGCCATTTTCATTATGACAATCCAGACAATCATGAGAAAACTGACTCTGCTGATGATTGGGATTATTTGTCGAATTAAAATCGGTCGTATGGCAATCATAACAATCTCTTGGTAATCCGGATAATTGATTATTTACATGGCACTCCGTACACTGAATCGTGCTATGAATTCCATTCAACGCAAATCCGGATGCTTCAACATGATCAAATGCGATTCCGTTCCAGCTGTTAATATTATGGCAACGATCACAAACGGTCGGAAAGCGATAACTCAGATGATTTGGATCTGTTGCTGAATTATAATCACTCTGATGGCAGGAAACACATTCATTTGTAGTATTTGTGTACGTTTCCTTATGGCATGCAATACACTCAAGATTAGCATGTCCACCAATTAAGGGAAAGTTATTTGTGTGTAAATAGGATGCATTTTTCCAGTTGGTTAAATTCGGCTGATGACAAATTTCGCACTGCATATTGAATCCGGATTTCTGATGTACCGGATTTAGTGTGCGCAGGTAATCATTTAAATGACAGTTTTTACAATCAACATCCATATTAGAAAAATCGCTAAATTGATCATTTTTATGGCAAGCCTGACAGTCCAGAACCGCATGAACACCTGTCAATGGGAAAAGACTGTTTTCATGTAATCTAAAAATATCAAGTCTGTTATCCCAGTTGACTGATGTATGGCAATGTTCGCAATGAATTCCCAATTTTCCTGCATGCACATCCGTATGACAATCGACACAGGCGTGGCCGATCCGGTTAAAGATCAAGCTATTATGACAGTCGCGGCAATTGACAAATGCATGTTCGCCGAGCAGAGAAAAACCTATATTCTCATGCTTAAATTCAATTTTTTCAATAGAAACACTCCAGTCATCTGTCGAATGGCACAATTCGCAATCCAGCTTAAAATTATCACCATGGGGCATATCGCTATCCTGTGTAAAACAAAATGCTGAGATTGAAAAAATAAATAAAATTAAATTAGCTGCTACGATAAAGTATCTCATAATCCCTTTTAATTTAATGTTGATCCATGACAGGATTTACAATCAGCATTCAATGGCTTGTAGCGAACAAATTTCTGCTCATTCACAGTAACCATTTTATGGCATTCTTCACACTTAACTGTCTGATGTGCTCCGGTAAGTTTAAAATTTGAATCTATGTCATGGTTGAATTTTTCAGCCTGCCAGTTATTTGGTGTATGACAATTATGGCAATTTGTTTTTTGTCCTCTCGTATCTGAAGCAAATTGTCCCGCATGTTTATCCTGGTGACAATTCTCACATTCAACCGGAGCGTTATTCAACAATATATATCGGGTGTCCACTTCTTTTTTATGGCAATTTATACATTGAATCGATTCATGTTTACCTTCCAATGAAAATTTAGTATGGGTATGATCAAACTTGATTTCTGACCAGCTGTTCACCTGATGACAATATTCGCAGCCATCCTGCCCGGTGATGGATGAAATCATGCTGAGATACTTTTTTTCTGTTCCTTTATGAACACTTTTATGGCAGTCAATGCAACGGGTTGATTCAAATTTAAACTGCATAGTTTCCCGATTAGTACCCATATTAATTTTCTTATGACATAAAAAACATGGAACAGCAAGATGTGCACCCTGCAGAGGATAGTATCCTTTATTATGTTGATCAATAGTAAATAAGGCTGGTGAGAATCCATTCACATTATGGCATTGTTCGCACTGTCCTTTGGATTCTGTCAAGCGAAACTGTCCCTGGTGATAATCCGAATGACAATCTCGGCAGGTATTGAATCCTGTAAATTTAAGTTTATTTCCGGTGGTATGACACGCTGAACAAATTAGTCCGGCATGTTTTCCTTCCAGCGGATAGCGGGTTTGATTATGGTTGAACTCATTTTTTGCATAATCGGCCCAGCCGGAAGTATTATGGCATTTCTGACAATTCGTTCCAAATTGATTTTTGTGAACATCCTTATGACAATCTCTACAGCTATTATATTGCAATCCGGAAAATTTCATATAATCAGCATCATCCGGATATTTATTATCTGTAATTTTTTCATGGCATTTAATACATACAACATCATTATGTTTTCCTATTAACACATAATTTGTCTTATTGTGATCAAATTTAGGTGCCGGTTTCCACATATCAAATGAATGACAATTATCGCACGTTGTCTTTAATTGTCCCCGATGTTCATCTTTATGACAGCTCAGACATTCCTGACTCAATCCCAAATAGGTTTGATCAAGATCCTTTTTATTTTCAATGTAGGTCTGCTGATTTTTAATATTCTTGGCAATATGACATTTTCGACAGTCAATTTTCTTATGTTCACCTTCCAAATTATAACCAGTCAAATTGTGTTGAAAGTTATCGATACCATCTTTCCAGTAAATCAGATCAAAATTTCTGCCCTGGTGTTCAATATGGCAATGATCGCATTGTTTATAATCCGGATTGGCATGCAACCCTTTTCCCGCATCAATTCGCGCTTTTAATATTGAATGGCAGTCAAGACATTTTTCAGGGGAGAGTTGTTGCCCTTCAACATGACACTTGGTACAATTAGCAAGGCCTTCCAGGTCAGCATGTGATCTATGCAGATCGCCAGGCGAAAGTTGCGCCAAGAGTGTGGAAGCTGAAAAAAATACAATTGAAAAAATATACCGCATCATTCCCCCTATAAACCAAAAAATAAAATCAGAAGATCCAGCGGTAGCCCAGCCAGACTGAAACCGCAATATGAACAATCATTATCAAATACATTATTACAGCAAATGGCTTATGGAAAATATGCCAATAATGAAACAACTGATGAATACCATTCCAAAGATGGATACGACGCTCCAGTTGAACTTTCTTTTTAAGTAATTCAATTAATTCACCGGCATTTTGTTTTGGTATATCAAGCTCTTTGATAAGTTGAATTTTAACTGAATGAGACTTCAATCGGGTTTTCAAATCCTGAATGACAACAACAAATAAAAGTACTATTGCACTTTGATTATGAGG
>JARRPN010000166.1:0-5037 GCA_037382875.1 Calditrichaceae bacterium
ATCGGTCAAATTGTTTCCGGCCGATTGTTCAAACGAAGACATATGCGTTGGTTTAGTTTAACGATTGGCATAATTAATTTACTCAATTTTCCTTATGGGACTATCCTTGGAATATTTACAATTATAGTTATCGAGAGAGAATCGGTAAAGCAACAATATCTGGAACAAGTTAATAATCTGGACTGAACTAGAAATATTTGTAATTAACTATATTGTGAATATATTTTTTCAAGTATAAATCGGGGGACTTAGATGTTAAAATTTGTGATAAACTTGTTCGAATATAAAAAATCTATATTATTCTTTATATATCTTATTTTCACACAATTATTATTTGCTCAAAGTGAAATATATCGCGATAGTACTGCATTGATTGAAGATCGTGTGGAAGATTTATTAGGCAGGATGACTCTCGAAGAAAAAGTAGGTCAGATGATTCAGGCTGAAAGAAGAGAAACAACTATTTTAACCGATATCAGTGATTACTTTATTGGTTCCATATTAAGCGGCGGAGGTTCGGTCCCATATCCCAATACACCTGAATCATGGATGAATATGTATGAAGCAATGCAGGATGCGGCTCTAGCAACCCGCCTTGGTATTCCAATTACTTATGGAATCGATGCGGTGCATGGACATAATAATGTATATAATGCTGTGATCTTTCCGCATAATATTGGTCTTGGGTGTACTCGTGATTCTAATTTAGTAGAAAGAATAGGGCAAATTACGGCTCTGGAAATTGCAGCGACAGGATTAAATTGGACATTTGCACCATGTATAGCTGTAGCAAGAGATGAACGATGGGGAAGAACCTACGAAAGCTTTGGAGAAACACCGGAACTGGCTGAGATGATGGGGGCCGCTTTGATCCGAGGCTTACAAGGTGATTCACTTGCGGGTTTATCCAGTGTGGCTGCTTGTGCAAAGCATTATATCGCAGATGGTGGAACCATGGATGGCAATGACCAGGGAAACGCAGTCATGGATGAATCAACCTTAAGGGCTATCCATTTACCTGGTTATATAAAAGCTATTGAGAATAACGTTGCAACCGTAATGATTTCTTATAGCAGTTGGAATGGCGTTAAATGCCATGGTAACTATTATTTAATCACGACTCTGCTAAAGGAAGAGTTAAGATTTAAGGGATTTGTTGTATCCGACTGGAATGCCATTGATCAGTTGAACGGTATTTATGCTGAAAAAGTCAAAACTGCAATTAATGCAGGACTTGATATGATAATGGTACCTTCCGATTATGTCAATTTTTATAATACGCTGATTAACTTGGTTCAGCAAGGTGATGTAAGTGTTGACAGAATTAATGATGCGGTTAGACGAATCTTGAGAATTAAATTTATACAGGGATTATTTGAAAATGCATATCCGAATGTGAGCCTTCAGGATTCACTGGGAACAGCGGCTCATCGTGCTGTAGGACGTGAGGCAGTGCGGAAATCCATTGTATTATTAAAGAAAAAAGATGGCATATTGCCCTTAACAAAAGATAATATTAAAATTGAAGTAGCCGGAGTACATGCAAATAATCTGGGATATCAATGCGGTGGCTGGACCATCTATTGGCAGGGAGGCAGTGGTGATATTACTAATGGAACTACTATTTTAGAAGCAATTCAACAAGCAGCACCTGGTGCAGATATAAACTATTCAGAAAGTGGTGTCATAAGTGATACAACAGCTGACGTAGCTATTGTTGTTATTGGTGAAACGCCATATGCTGAAGGAAATGGTGATTCTGATGATTTAAATCTGCCCCAGGCAAGCATCAGCATGGTCAAAAGGATCAAAGAGTCGGGTTTGCCGGTAATTGTCATCCTCATCTCGGGAAGGCCTTTGATTATTGAGCCTATTATTCCCTATAGCGATGCTATCTTTGCTGCCTGGCTGCCGGGAACGGAAGGTAGAGGCATTACTGATATTTTATTTGGAGATTACAATCCAACAGGCATATTATCACACAGCTGGCCAAGAAAAATGGATGATATTCCTATTAATTATGGGGATGAAAATTATGATCCGTTGTTTGAATACGATTTCGGGATAACAACGCTGGAAAACTCCACCTTAGGATCCGCTCCAAAGGTTTATGCTGCCGTGATAACTTCCAGCGAGGAGCTTAATATATCTTTCAATAAAAAAATGCTTCAACCGGTCAATGCGGAATCTAATTTTATTATTTCACTTAATAGTACCAGTGATATCCCTATTGACAGCGTGCGAATTCATCCAAAAGATTCCACAGCCTTTGTTGTATATTTTAGTAATACCATTGTTCCGGAAGATATCATAACGTTGTCTTACTCAGGCGAATCGGTTTTTAGTTATGATAGCGGGCAATTGATGCCATTCAGTATGCTAAATGTTTATAATGGATTAACTGATCAATCAGATATTTTTACTCTTCCAGGCAGAATTGAAGCTGAAAATTATTATAATATGTCCGGCATACAAACTGAGAATACGACTGATACCGGTGGAGGCTTAAATGTAGGCTATATTGATACCGGTGACTGGATGTCATATCTGATTAACATGCCGGTATCGTCCTATTATAAAATCACTTCTAGGATTGCTAGTCAGTCAACAGGCGGTGTCATACATTTTAAAGTGGATTCTGACGTATTCGCTAATGTTGATGTGCCCATCACAGGTGACTGGCAAAACTGGACAAATGCGGTAACGTTTGTATATCTGGATGAAGGTATATATGAATTTCAATTATATGCTGAAGAGGGCGGATTTAATGTGAACTGGATTGATTTTGAAATAATTACATCGATCGATCCAGTCGACGCACATATATATTCATATGAATTACATCAGAATTTTCCAAATCCTTTTAATCCCAATACGACAATTACTTATGATCTTCCCGAATATTCTCATGTGTCAATTTCGCTATTTAATATGTTAGGTCAGGAAGTTGAAGAAATTATTAATCAATCACAACAAGCTGGTAGGTATTCAATTCAATTTGATGGATCTAATTTGCCGAGCGGTATTTATTATTATCGACTTAATGCTGGTAAATATGTTTCCGTTAAGAAAATGCTGTTATTGAAATAGTTTCATTTTTGAAAATATATTCTTTAGTATTTGTAAAATTTTCAATCATTGATTAAAAAAGAGGGATATCATGTCCACAGAGAAAAAAATCGTTGACCTGAACCAGAAAAAACGGGCAGCAAGGCTGGGAGGCGGTAAGGATAAAATTAAAAAACAGCATGAAAAAGGAAAACATACTGCCAGGGAACGTATTGATCTGCTGGTTGATAAGGGCACATTCATCGAAATGGATATGTTTGCAAAACATCAGTGTACAGATTTTGGTATGGATAAAAATCGAATTTCAGGGGATGGCGTAGTCACAGGATATGGTAAGGTCAATGGTCGATTAGTTTATGTATTTTCACAGGATTTTACGGTGTTCGGCGGATCACTTGGTGAACGGTTTGCTCAGAAGATTTGCAAGATTATGGATTTGGCGATACAGAACGGTGCACCAGTAATTGGATTAAATGATTCCGGTGGAGCACGCATACAGGAAGGTGTTGTGTCACTAGGGGGATATGCAGAAATTTTTTTCAGAAATGTAATGGCTTCGGGAGTGGTTCCACAGATATCAGCTATAATGGGACCCTGTGCCGGTGGGGCGGTATATTCGCCAGCTATAACCGATTTTACTTTTATGGTTAAAAATACCAGTCATATGTTTATCACCGGGCCGGAAGTGATCAAAACAGTTACTGGAGAAAAAGTTACATTTGAAGAACTTGGCGGTGCAATGACGCATAATTCTAAAAGTGGTGTCGCTCATTTTGCTGCTGAAAGTGAAGAAAAATGTATTGAGTATATTAAAAAATTGATTTCTTATCTTCCTTCGAATAATAAAGAGAAATCACCTGTGGTTAAGATGGGTGATGATCCTCAAAGAATGGATGAAGACCTGAACACAATCATACCAGATTCCACTAAAAGACCATACGATATGTCTGAAATCATCATGATGGTTGTTGATAATCGTGAATTCTTTGAAGTACAAAAACACTGGGCCAAGAACATTCTTGTGGGATTTGCCAGGCTAGATAATCATACCGTAGGCGTTATTGGAAATCAACCAAAATATCTTGCTGGTACACTGGATATTAATTCATCCATAAAAGGAGCTCGTTTTGTACGTTTCTGCGATGCATTCAATATCCCTTTACTAACCTTTGTCGATGTACCGGGATTTTTGCCTGGTACAGCCCAGGAATATGGCGGCATTATTAGAAATGGTGCGAAATTACTTTATGCATATTGCGAAGCAAATGTGCCCAAAATAACGGTTATAACACGAAAAGCCTATGGCGGTGCGTATGATGTGATGTCATCCAAACATATCCGGGCAGATATGAATTTTGCATGGCCTTCAGCTGAGCTAGCTGTAATGGGTCCGGATGGTGCTGTTAATATTATATTTAAAAAAGAAATTGCAGCAGCCAAGGATTCAACCAAAAAAGCACAGCAACTAGTAACAGAGTATAAGGAAAAATTTGCCAATCCTTATATTGCAGCAGAGCGGGGTTATGTTGATGATATCATCGAGCCAAAAGAAACACGACCTCGCGTGATCAGTGCGTTGCATACGCTTCTGAATAAAAATGAATATCGTCCTGCAAAGAAACACGGCAATATTCCACTTTAGCATTTAGAGTCTGAAATATTCATTGAATAAATCATCAGAAATCTGATAATCTATCAATATTCTGATAAATATTTTGTAATCTTCATTAGTGAGGTTAAGCTTTTAGCTATTGGCTTAATTTTTGATATAATTATTTTATACTTGCTTTCAGCTAAATTTTTAATAATATAGTTACAATACCGGGAATCTGATATGGATAACCTGGTACCAGTTGATTGGAGTCCTATCGATTATTTTGGGAGGAGTGTAATCATGAAATATTATTTTACATGTATGTTTACCATTGTTATATTTTTTAGTTGTGAGGATAAAGTTGTTTATAACAC
>JARRPN010000167.1:0-7223 GCA_037382875.1 Calditrichaceae bacterium
CAACTCAATTGCCAAGTCCCGCCATTCCTCTTTTTTATTCAATTGTCCGCTTTCTTTGTAATGTTCGGCCAGCATAATCATGGGTACAACATAGTTCATATTCATATTATGCATCATGCCAATACCTAATTGATTTTCATTATACCAGTCAAACTTTAAATGATCCAGTCGCATATTATTTTCAAGATTCTTCTTAATCTGGGCAATATTATCAATGCGTTCCTTACTATACTGATAGGCCAGCCCAACGATAAACAATTCATCGGAAATGTCTTCTGTATACTTATTGTAAACTGTTAAAGCAAAACATAAAGGAATTTCCGGTTTTTGCTCCTGAAAAATTTTGATTAAATCATTGACCATCTTCTTAGTATCAAATCGGATTGTTTTGCCTGCAATACTTACTTTTACACTTTCCTGGATTTCTTTTGCGTTTGCTTTTATCCCTCTGGAATTAAGTTTGTTTTGTAAATACTTTTCAATTTGACACATTGACAAATTCATAACCGTTACATCCGGACGTACATTATGCACTTGCTGCAGAATCCATGCTGGATAAGTATCGTTATCACCATTGGTAAAAAGGATGGCGTTAGGCTTTACTGAGATTAAGACATTATAATTATATTCATATAACCAGGGAGATATATCTTTACTTTCATAGAGTTTGGTGCAGAATTTTTTTATTGTTTTAGTATCGCCTTTAACTTCTGCCTGTGATAAAAATGGGTAATAGGTATCAGGCCGTTCCGGATTAATGGCATAAGCCTTTTCGACAAGTGTTAAATCTTCACAGGAATACATGTTCCAAAATTTTAGAAGATAAAATGTATAAGTTTCAGGAATCGCTTTACCCATATCCTCAATGATTTTATCCAGATGTGCTTGTTTATCTTTATTCTCAATATCCTCAAAGTGAGCGTAACGATTGGCATTATAAAAATTATACCATGCTTCTTCACTGGCCGGATTTTTCTCGATTTCCTTTTTCCATAATTTTGCCTGTTGCTGGTACCAGTCATTGGATCGCATTTCATAGACAATGCGATATACTTTCTGCGGTTTCTTTTCATCGGTTGTTCTGGAATTGGCATTACATGAACTGAAGGCTAATATTGCTATTAAAAAAGCTATAATTGACTTCATTTTATTTCTCCTGTTTTGTTGTCTTTTTGAATTTATACACATGAGACTGATAAACGTTCAAAGAAATTTTTTATAGGAGAAGATTGTTACATGTGCACGAGTGCCTAAAATAATTATGTAAGTGTTTTATATAACAGAGATTTTATAATGAAAAATATATTAATATTTCTAATTTTTATGATATCAATTGCCCATGCTCAGTTTGACCTGGAAGTGGCTTTTCCACATTTAAACTTTACACAACCTGTTGATTTGCAAAATGCAGGTGATGGTTCCAACCGTATTTTTGTCGTAGAACAACGTGGAATTATTCATGTATTTGAAAATGATTCCAGCGTTTTGGCAACGGATATATTTATTGATCTTCAGGATTCCGTTAATGATGCCGGGAGTGAAGAGGGTTTACTGGGCTTAGCTTTTCACCCAAATTATGAGGAAAATGGATATTTTTATGTAAATTATACGGATGCATCCCCAAGAAGAACCGTTATTGCACGATATCAGGTTTCTGAAAATGAACCCAATAAGGCTGATCCAGAAAGTGAACTTGTTCTGCTTCAATTCAATCAGCCTGAAAGTAATCATAACGGTGGGCAGCTTGCTTTTGGACCTGATGGATATTTATATATTGCCACGGGTGACGGAGGTGGTAGTGGAGATCAACATGGTGAATTTGGAAATGGACAGGATAGAACGACACTTTTAGGAAATATACTTAGAATTGATGTGGATAATGCTGATGATGGTCTAAATTATGCCATTCCGGAAGGTAATCCTTTTGTGGGAAACCAAAATGATTACCGAGAAGAAATTTTTGCCTATGGTTTGCGCAATCCCTGGCGCTTTAGCTTTGATAAAGAAACAGGTTGGCTTTGGGCTGGTGATGTTGGGCAGGGTGATTATGAAGAGGTGGATATCATTGAAAGTGGAAATAATTACGGATGGCGCATCATGGAAGGATTACATTGTTATAATTCAGAAGAATGCGATCAGACTGGTTTGACCTTGCCAATCTGGGAATATCCTCACGGGACAGGTTATTCTATTACCGGTGGATATGTTTATTATGGCGCCCAATGTTCCGGAATTGAAAGGGAAATATATATATGCAGATTATGTAACCAGCTGGATTTGGGCGTTAACCTATGATGGAATTAATGAAGCAGATAATGAAACATTGGCGCAATCAGAATATAACATTTCTTCTTTCGGAGTAGATGAAAATAATGAACTGTACATTTGTACTTTTAATGGTGTCTCTTCTCAGATTTATCAATTTACACCAACAATAACTTCTGCAATAATCAAAGATAATAATAATCCACATGAATTTAGACTTGGTGATAATTATCCGAATCCGTTTAATCCGGGAACTCATATTCCCTTTACTTTACATTCACCGGACGAGGTTAAGATTACGATTTTTGATATCCATGGCCGGATAATCAAAGAATTGAATAACGGTACATATCAAACCGGAAATCATTCTGTATACTGGAATGGGAAAAATGAGGATAATCAGTTACAAAGTTCAGGGATCTATTTTTGCCAAATGACCGTGGGTTTTAAATTTAAACAAACAAAGCGTTTGGTATTATTAAAATAAAGTTATTAAATTATTTAAAATTCTCACTTATTTATACATTAATTAGGAGGTTTATAATGAAAAGAAATATGTTATTATCGCTATTGTTGATTGCCGTCATCGTCCCGGTACAAATTTACGCTCATTGCGAAATTCCCTGTGGCATTTATAATGACAAAATGCGCATCGATATGCTCAAGGAGCATGTCACGACTATTGAGAAATCGATGAACCAGATCATAGAGCTGCAGAAGGCGGAAACTATCAATTATAATCAACTGGTCCGCTGGATAAATAATAAAGATGAACACGCCGACGAGATTCAGCATATTGTAACACAGTACTTCATGACCCAGCGAATTAAACCGGCTGATGGTTCCGATAAGGCGGCATTGGAAAAATACCAGAAAGAACTTGGTCTGCTGCACGAGATGCTGGTTTATGCTATGAAGACCAAACAAACCACGGACGTAAAAAACTGTACAAAATTAAATGAACTTATCGATAGTTTCTACAATAGTTATTTCTCAGAGGAAGAGAAGAATCATACGCACTAATACTAAAATCTAATCTATTATCAAGCCGGAGACTAGATGGTTTCCGGCTTTATTCATAAATTTTTATAACCTGTTTGAATAAGCTGTATGTACAAATAATCTATACAAATACTACCTCTGATATATTTACCATTCATATAAATAATTATAATTTAATATTTTCGGATTAATTCGTTTTCTTATTACGTTTAGGCATAATTAGTAAGTTTTCTTCTTTTAAAAGTCAGTATAGAGTATTGGATAATATGTATAAACCTATATCGAATCCATATATTGTTGGTAATCCCATTAGAACGTCTGATATGTTTTTTGGCAGACAGGATGATTTTCAATTTATTAAACGAAAGTTAGAAACAGGTGATAAAAGCTACATCTTTGTCATATGTGGTGAAAGAAGAAGCGGCAAAACTTCAATATTATTTCAGATACTAAGTGGTCGCTTAGGAGAAAGCTTCATTCCAATTCTTGTAGATATGCAAACAATGGCTGGCTTGAAGAATGAAATAGAATTTTTTGTAAAATTTGCAGAAGAAACGCAAAAACACTTAAAAATAAAAACAGATTTAGATAAATATTTCAAAACGTCTGATAGCTCTTTTAATTCTTTCACAAAATTTTTAAATGATATCTATACAAAACATGATGATAAACATATTTTGTTTTTAATAGACGAGTATGAGCTTATTGAAACAAAAATAAGTGAAGGTAGCCTGAATGAAAATTTTATTCCTTATCTTGCCGGATTATTAGAAAGTGACATGAGACTATCCTTCATTTTTACAGGATCGACTAAACTTGAAGAACGTAAAAACAAAATGTGGCAAATATTATTTGCGAAATCATTATTCAGAAATGTAAGCTATTTATCAAGGGATGATACCCTGCGCTTGATCCAGGAACCTGTTAAAGGCAGTATTGATTATAATGTTGAATCACTGAATATTATTTACCGGCTAACTGCGGGACAGCCGTTTTATACACAGGTTGTTTGTCAAAATATAGTTGATTATGTAAATCAGACACAAAACAATCAGATTCAGGAAGAGAATCTTGAAATAATTATAAATGAAATTCTTGAGAACCCCCTTCCGCAGATGATCTATTTCTGGAATAGTCAATCCGATGATAAAAAGCTTATTTTCTCCCTTCTCGCAGAACTGCTGGAAAAGCCAAATGAGTGGATAACGGCGGTAGATATAATTAAACAGTCCAAGCAGCGTAAGTTTGGTCTTACTTTAAGTGAAAAATCTATAAATATGACAATGGAAGCATTATTTCATAGTCAACATCTGAGCAAATCCCCGTCCGGTTATAAATTTCAAATGGATTTGTTCCGGCGGTGGATAAAAAGGGATCATGCCATATGGCGAGTGATGAAAGAAGTAAGTTCTTTAGGTATGGCATCATCAATTGAGCATCAGGTTTATAATGATGAAGAAGAGTCGTTTGAAAAGAAGAGTAATTTAAAATTTGTCTACATTAGTGTAGTAATCATTCTACTGATAGTTGCTGGATGGTGGTTTTTTAAACCTTCATCAGAGTCTGAAAAAACATTCAGTAATAATACCCTACCTATAAAACCAAAAGCAAAAGATCCGGATAAGGTAAAAGAAAAGCAGTTGCCATCAAATACTTCAAACAAGGATAATGTGCAATATGATGAGCCTGAGTCTCCAGCCGATAATAGGAAAGAAACTGATGCAAAGAACAGCGTGATGCAAAATGATAAACCTGGAATAGAAAAAAGACCTGTTCAAACTAAGCAAACAACAACCAGACATGAAAGGATTGATACTGGAAAAGATGATGCTGATCATGCTAAAAGCAACTCAGAAACAGCACGTAGAACAGCAATCGGGATGCAAGCCGATAAACTCGTTGTGTCTCAATTCAATGAAGCTAAAAGTAAAGAGAATGATGCTATAGATTCTTATCAAAAAAAGGATTATAGAAAAGCGGAAACAGAATTTAAAGAAGCAGCTCAACTTTACGTATCTGCGTCAAATCATGCGAATGTATTGGGAGAGGATAAAGCTGCAGCCGATGAAGCTAAATCAAGAATGGATATGGCGAGAAACAAACTGAGTATAAAACATCAAACAATGCAAAATTATAAGCATGCATTACAATTAGAAAATGAAGGCAATGCTTTGTATGATAAAACTAATTATCAGGAGGCTTCGCAAAAATACCAGAGCGCTGAAAACGCTTTTGAAAATACGACAACAGAATATGAAAATAATGTTAGAAGAATCTATAAAATAATCAATGAATATTTAGATGCAATTCAGGATGAAAACATCGCAGAAATGAAAAAATCATATGCGAATTTTAATGCAGATTTACAAAAAGCCTGGTCACAGGTATTTGACGTTGCTTCTGATATGAATGTCACTCGAAAAATAAAATCAATAGATTTTCAGAATGATGTAGATGCATTTGCTGATGTGGATGTAAAGCTTGACTTTAAAGGTAATCAAAACAACACATTAAATAACTGGCAATTTAAAATGAAAAAATCCGGTACAAATTGGATTATTTTTGATATAAATGAAGGAAATTAGTTACGGGGGAATCATGAAGAAAAATAACTTATTCTTATATATATCAGTACTTATCTGTTTTGTTGTATTTGCACGAACAGGGTATTCACAGACATTGGAGAGTCAGCTAAGATCTGTATTTTCCAAATTGCTCGAGGATGATTTACAAAAAAGTCCTGGAATGCACGGACAGCATTTTATTCCTTCAAATGTTGCTTCCAGTACTGCCGTAATTGATGCACTGACAAATTTTATTGGTACCAGTGTTTCCTCGTTTCCGCTTAATTCTACAGTTGCAGGTCTTACTTTTGATTTCAGCAGCGGGCGACCCGTAAGCACCTCCACCAGCTTGGGTCCCATATTTTCAGAACGTGCTCAGACGATGGGTTCAGGGCTTATTAATTTCGGACTCAATTTTACTTATATCGATTTTACTAAAATGCGTGGTGTCAATACGGAAGATCTTCGTCTTTCGTTCACGCATCAGGATGTAGGTGATCCAGGTATGGGTGATTCACCAAATGAGTTCGATTATATTGATTTATACATGAATATGGATATCAATGCCAGCATTCTTGCCTTCAGTGCCACATATGGAATTACAGATCGTATTGATCTTGGTGTAGCTGTTCCTATGGTAAATGTAAAAATAAAATCTGATCCCTTGGCAATTATGAATAGTTACACGTTTGTCAATAACGATTCTGCAAACCATTTTTTTGGTGGAACCAGAGATAATCCTGTACTTTCTATCCGCCCTCAAGCTATTGATGACGATGCTACAGGTGTTGGAGATATTGCAATAAGAGCCAAATTTAATTTTTTAAAAAATTCATCAGTTGACCTAGCAACGCTGGCTGAATACAGAATCGCAACAGGAGATGATGAGAACTTTCTTGGTCTGGGGAGTGATCAAATAAGTATTTTACTTATTTCTTCAAAGGTTATTGGTGATTTTGCACCACACCTCAATCTTGGATATAAAATGAATACCGGAAGTAAAGAACTGGATGAATTTTTATGTCATTTAGGTTACGATCAGAAATTGAGTCAACAGCTTACTCTGGCTCTTGATTTTATTGGAGAATTTGAATTAGGCAAAAAAGATGAGTCGCTTAAATTTCCGGAGCCTAAAGACGTGGTTAGGTCAGATGGCTATACACAGAACATTAGTATTACTAATATTCCTGATTATAAACATGATAATATCATCAATACATCCATCGGTTTTAAATATAAACCCCGTGAAGAAATGATTTTGATCGGCAATGTATTTTTACCAATTAATGACGGAGGATTAAGGGCAGATTTTATTCCGACTTTAGGGATGGAAATAAACTTCTAATAATTTATGAAGAAACTTTATAATTGCACCGATCCAATAACAGATCC
>JARRPN010000168.1:0-5014 GCA_037382875.1 Calditrichaceae bacterium
CCGCTGGACAACCCGTTACCGAAAGAGCTTATCATCAGGATGGTGAAGTTCAGGAGGGAAGAGCTATTGAAAAGCGGGCAATGAAAAGAGAGAGACTGTGCTAATTTTGAAAAAGATCCTATTGAAAACCGTTTGAAGAAACCATCACATGGCAAACCGGGCGCAACAATTCTGGGACAAACAGGCCGGCAAATATGATGCCGGGGAAAAGGCCTTCGAACAGGTTTACCGGGAAGTCCTGGCCAAAACAAAGAAGTACCTTTCACCCGGGGATCACGTGCTGGACTTTGGCTGCGCCACCGGCACCAGGACGCTGGCACTGGCCGGCTCGGTCAGGCATATCCACGGGCTGGACTTTTCAGGGGAAATGATCAGGGAAGCGCTGAAGAAAAAGGAGAAGATAAAGGTCGGCAACGCCACTTTCTCCCGGGGGAGCATATTCGATGAAAGCCTGGAAAAAGAATCTTTTGACGCTGTCATCGCCTATGCCGTGCTTCAACTGCTGGAAGATTACGAGGCGGTGATCCGAAGGATCCGCGAACTGCTTAAGCCGGGCGGATATTTCATTTCCACCACCCCATTGCTGAAGGAAAAAATGAACTTCAAAACACGGTTAAATTTTACCCTGTTACATCTGCTGCGAAGTTTGGGACTTTTCCCGCTGCATTTGAACCGGTTCACCGTTGGCGATGTGGAAAACCTGCTGGAGCAAAACGATTTTCAGCTTGTTGAAACTGAAAGGATCCCTTATGAGATGACGGTTTTGTTTTTAGCGGGGAGAAAAAAGTAAAAAGGTGATTGACATTTCGATTCCGACCTTCAAACCAGTAAATGCAACACCTTAAAATGGATCTAAATTGATCCATGGATGGGAAGGAGGATATGATTTTAGGTATTTTCGGGGTGGATTGATCGAAACAGAGGAATGGAGATAGTTTGGATAAAGTCAATAACTTTATCCAAACGTTAGCTTTAATGCGAAAAAAGAAGTTGCCTAAATGGAGACATCAATTAGACCAAACCCTTTCAGATTTTTGTTAGATTCCAATTACCTATTTGTATTGTCAATACTTACAGAAAAACCAAAACCTAATATCATGAAAATAAAAATTTCACAAAGGACAAAAACTTTGAATTACATTATTTACCTCTTAATATTTCATTTCTTTATTGTCTCCTGTACGAATGAACCGAAAATGCCAAATGGTGATAAGGCCAAAGCCTCTATCATGGAAAAGATAAATATGGCTGCTGAAAAGTGGTCCAAAGGAGATCCATTGGGCTACGTGGAATGTGCAGCCGATGATATTACCTGGATGGATGATCTCGATGCCCAATTACCTGTTATTGGGAAAGTAGCACTAAAATCCTATCTGGAAGGTTTCAAGGGCAAGGTACCTCCCCACGAAAAAGAATTATCTGATTTCGTATTTAATTTTTATGATGATATAGTAATCATAACCTACCGTTACACGGGAACTTTTGATGGTGTACCTGCCGATCCTTGGAAGGTCACATCGGTTTACAGGTACATAAATGGCGAGTGGTTGTCAGTGCATGAAAATTGGACAGAGGTAAAATAATAATCTGTTTATCAAAACTTCATTTTTCATTTAGCTCAGAGATAATATCTTAAAAGGATTTTAATAGCCCCATTTATTAATAAATTCTAATGTATATATATCTTGGATTGATGGCAGAATTAATAAACGCACTAAAGCTAACAATGAACGGTTCAGATTTCGGTAGTGAAAGAGAGGTGGCCAGCAATGTTGACGGGTTATATCATCGTGTATAAGTGGACCTTACTCCTCTCTTTCGTTCTTCTGTTTATAGATAAATGTAGAAAAATGAAAACTTAGGATGTATAAAAATAATAGCCGAGCCAGTAGTAAAATAAAGGGTTGTAGCTCGCTCCAACTTTCTTGGAACTTGACAGGAATAAAGCCTGAAGTCGGCTACTATTCTTATACCAACCGTTGTGCTTAATACAAAAGAAGATTAATGACACTTGAGGATTTAGGATATAATTTAGAATTAGAAAACTACAGAAAAGACCAAAATCTGGATTCTTTTGGAGTGGGACGGGTTATCTCAGAACACAAGGAAAGATATGTTGTGAAAACCCCTGAAAAAGAATATGATGGTGAAATAATCGGAAACTTACGTTTTACAGCACATAATAGGTCTGATTTCCCCGCTGTTGGTGATTGGGTCGCAATTTCTGAATATGACGACAATAAAGTACTTATTCATTCTGTCTTCCCAAGAAAAACGATTATTGAAAGACAAGCCGTGGGAAAACAAGGAGAAAAGCAAATCATAGCAACAAATATTGATTATGCCTTCATTGTTCAAGCTGTTGACAGGGATTTTAACATTAACAGAATTGAAAGATATTTGACCATTTGCAATACATCCAGCGTAAAACCAATTATAATTCTCAATAAAATTGACTTGATAAATGATAATGAATTATCAGAGTTGGTTAGTAAAGTTCAAGAAAGGATAAAACAAGTACCGATAATTCCGATAAGTAATGAGTCTCGAAAAGGATTTGAGAAACTCGAAGGGAATATTGAAAAAAGTAAAACTTATTGTTTGTTAGGCTCATCAGGAGTAGGAAAATCTACCCTATTGAACAACTTATTGGGTAAGCAGTTGATGAAAACCAATACGATTAGTGCAAGTACAAACAAAGGACGACACGTTACAAGTCACCGTGAGTTATTAGTTCTTGAAAATGGTGGGATTCTGATAGACAATCCAGGAGTGAGAGAAGTGGGAATTGCAGATTCTAAGGATGGATTAGAAATCACATTTAGCAAAATAATTGAACTGTCCAAAGACTGTAAGTTCAAAGATTGTACACATACTACCGAAGTTGACTGTGCAATTTTAAAGGCTGTTGAAAGAGGTGAAATAGACAAATCGTCCTACGAAAACTTCCTGAAAATGGAAAAGGAAAAAGAGCACTTTGAATCAACTGTTGCTGAAAAACGTAAGAAAGACAAGGATTTTGGAAAAATGATAAAGAACTTCAAAAAAAGTAATTATAAAAAGTACTAAGCACAACAATATGTATTAAAAATAAGCTGATTATTAGTAAATTCAGGGCTTTAAGCTCTTATCCAACAAAGTGCAAAATTGAAAATTTGACGTTTCAAAATAGGCTACTTTTCATACACTAACCGTTGTGACTATTCAAAACAATCACTTGAAGACTTATTTATTTAACCAGACACACTTATTTATACACTATTTATTGTTTTTTAGCAAACCATTTTCATGCTGATACACTTGATATTACAAGTCCGAAAAAGGTGCTGAACCACTATTTACTAGATTTTCAAACCCAGGTGCATAATTTTCCAATTCCGAGCAGCCAATGCCAATTTCCGACAGAAATGTTTTTTAAAATCACTGAATCGATTTTCAATCCGGCATAACATTTGATAAAATCAAACCAAACCAACCATAGGTCATGAACAGGATCATTTTATTTTCTCTTCTTTTCGTATTAGGCATCTCCAGTTGCAAAAAATCTGACAACAGACCCAGCTACCCGGACGATTCCCTGGTCAGCGCCTGGATCCACCCCCAATACACTGATTCTATCATCACTTTCGAACGTAGCGAAAAACTAATTCCCGGCGATTACGGGCTGCTGTTGAAAAACAACAATTCCCTCATCGAACGAAAAAACAGCGGCTGGTGCGGCACGCCACCCATCGTTTACGGAGATTTTGAGGGCAATTGGAGCAAGTCGAACGATACCCTGAATATGGAAGTTGGCTTCTGGGGTGGCACAACGCACATAAAGTGGCAGGTGCTTTCGGTTGATGATAACCAACTTCGGGTGAAACAGCTTGAGGTGGAATACTTTCCGGAAGAAAACACCGATTAATTATTTCAAGATTTTGCGATTCCTCAGGATGTAACATAATATTTTACTTACCTTTGGCGTTAGTAACGAAATTGGTTAATATGATCATTGGTTTCGGATCAAAAGAAACTGAAAAAATATGGAATGGGGTTAGGGTAAAGAAAATACCTCTTGAAATCCAGACTGTTGGCAGAAGAAAACTAAGAATGTTGAATAACTCTCAAAATTTACTTGACTTAAAAATTCCTCCGTCGAATAAACTTGAAAAATTATCCGGTAATCTTAAAAATTACCATTCGATCCGAATCAATGACCAATGGCGAATCATATTTGTATGGAAAAAGAATAATGCACACGAAGTAGAAATAGTTGATTATCATAAATAGAACATGAATAAGCTGCCTAACATACATCCCGGAGAAGTGCTGCTGGAGGAATTCCTGAAACCCATGGATATATCCGCCTACCGGCTGGCAAAAGAAACTGAAATACCGCAGACCAGAATATCACAAATCCTGAAAGGAAACCGAAGGGTTACGGCCGATACCGCTTTACGTCTGGCTTCCTTTTTCGGAAATTCAGCACGTTTCTGGCTCGGGCTGCAAAATGATTTTGACATCGAAGAAGAGTGGTCAAAGAAATCCGAATTGCTCAGGAAAATAGAAAAGAAAAGAGAAACCCAACAGTTTTAATCGAACTGTTTTCAAAGACTCAAGCGGTTAAGATTAACTATTAAACATTTTTTGGATGCCCAACACCCCCACCCTGCTCATCCACAAAGAAAAAGTAATCCGCAACATCCGCCGGATGGCGGAGAAAGCGAGCCGGAGCGGGGTGATCTTCCGGCCCCATTTCAAGACGCACCAGTCGGCGGAAGTGGGAGACATGTTCCGGCAGCAGGGCGTGGACCGCATCACCGTCTCTTCAGTCTCCATGGCGCAGTTTTTCGCCAAACACGGCTGGGACGATATCACCATCGCCTTCCCGGTCAACCTGAGGGAGATGGATGCCATCAACACACTCGCTTCGCAAATTCATCTCCACCTGCTGGCCGATTCACCGGATGCAGTCCTGCAGCTTGCCGATAAACTGAAGTACCCGGCGGGCCTTTTCATCGAGCTCGACAAC
>JARRPN010000169.1:0-5009 GCA_037382875.1 Calditrichaceae bacterium
CTTCAGCAAACTGAGCGCCGAAGGTCTGAGTAATATATCCATCCGGATTGGCTTCCCGGGAACCGGTGGTTGTGATCGTTTGCTCACGCATTTTTCCCATAAGATCAGGAATGTTAATTTTCTTTTCCGGATCGCTTTTATCCGATATGATTCCATTCGTATAGACCAGATTCTTTTTATCGGATTCAAGTTGAGCCGCTGCTGCTTCGAGTAGTTTTATTTTCATATTTTCCGCAGCATCTCGAACAGCCGGACTGACTGATGGAGCCGTCGTACTGCCTCCACTGGATGGACAGTATGGACCTACAGCCGTATCGCCCAGGATGACTTCAATCTTATCCATGGGAATATCTAAAACTTCATTCACGATTTGAGCCATGAATGTGTATGTGCCTGTGCCAAGGTCCTGGGTGCCAGCGATGACCCTTGCACTGCCGTCACGATTTAATTTTAGTACAGCATGTGATGGCGGGCCCCCGCCACCCCACCAGATCTGCGAGGCCATTCCAATACCTTTCTTAATGTAACCATCATCTGATCCAGGAATTTTGTTTCTTTTATCCCAACCGATTGCCTTGGCACCTTTTTCATAGGATTCTTTTAATAATTTTGAAGTAAACGGGGTATTCCACATAGGATGTTTTTCAGCATTATTTTTCATACAGAATTCGAATGGATCCATGTTGATTTGTTCCGCCAGCATATCGATAGCTGAATCTAGGGCGAAAATACCCTGAGGATACCCGGGAGCGCGGAACGGCCGGGTTGGTCCGGTGTTGGTGAAGACAGAATACTCTTCAACCTTTACATTATCACATTTATACATTTGCCGGGCCGGCCAACTGCATCCGGCACCGCCCTCATATCCGCCAATGGCGCCATAAGAATAGTGTGAGATGGCGGTTAAAGTACCATCCTTTTTGGCGGCGAGTTTTAATTTTTGTACCGAATTAGGCCGGTTGCCCACAGCCAGATTCATTTCTTTCCTATCAACAACGATTCTTACCGGCCGGCCAATCTGTCTGGCAAGCAGTGCAGCCATAATGGTATACTTGCCGGCCGCCAGTTTACTCCCAAATCCACCGCCCATATATTTCTTGATAACTCTTACCTTACTTTCAGGCATCTGCAAAGCATTTGCCACCGTATCACGTACGCCATAAATAGCTTGTGTGGAATCCCATACGGTTAAATCATCACCATCCCAGTTTACGACACTGCAGTGCACTTCGGTGGGATTGTGAATAGCAACTTGCGTATCAAAAGTATCTTCAATGACAGCATCTGCATCCTGAAAAGCCTGATCGATATCCCCTCTTGCATATTCAAACGGTTTACCACCCTGGATATTACCGTCGTCATAAATTTTTGGTGCGGATTTACTCATTGCTTCTCCAGCATCCACCGTAAAGGGCAGCTCTTCGAAATCAACTTTAATCAGTTTTAAAGCTTTTAAAGCGATGGCTTCTGATTCCGCGACAACACAAGCAATTTCATCACCCTCATAGCGTATATGCTTATCAAAAAGCGAACTGGTATTAAACCATTTAATATTCAGTGAATTCTTTGAGCTGAGAATCCCCAGAACACCGGGAAGATTTTCCGCTTTACTCGTATCAATATTTTTAATTTTTGCATGCGGGATGGATGAACGCAGTATTCTTGCTTGCGTCATTCTGGGCAACTTGATATCAAATGTATAGGTTGCAGTTCCACTGACTTTGTCATAACCATCGATCCTTGAAACCGGTTTGCCAATAATCTTTAATTTATCATTGGCAGGCCAGGGTCCTTTTGGATCAGTCGGTACTTCAGCCAGTTTTTCCTGGAATTCTTCCTCAAAAAAGATTTCTGATTTGACATATTTTGATTCGGCCATATTAACTCCTGACCTTTTATTATTTGTTAAGTTTTTCAGCTGCAGCCACAGCTGATTTTAAAATATTGGGATAAGCGGCGCATCGGCATAAATTTCCTGACATTCCCTCGATGATTTCTTCTTTACCGGGTTTAGTATTTTTTATGAGGATTGCCTCAGCTGACATAATCTGTCCCGGTGTACAAAAACCGCATTGCAAACCATCATGTTCAACGAAAGCTTCCTGGATAGGATGCAATTTTTCACCATCCATCAGCCCTTCAATGGTTGTCACCGATTTGCCCTGTGCATCCAATGCCAACATATGACATGAATACACAGCTCGGCCATCAAGCAGAACTGTACAGGCACCGCATTCACCATGATTACACACTACTTTTGTACCAATGAGTTTCAGATCATCACGCAGAACTTCCGCTAGTGTGGTTTCCGGTTCGACCATTAATGTGACCGGTTTTTTATTTACAACGAATGAAAGCTCCACTGCAGAATCACTTTTTGACGGTGGTCTACTTTCTTTTTGCGGTTTACCTGATAGGCTTTGTATGGCTACACCAGCTCCTACCACGCCTCCACCGAGATTTTTAATAAATTTACGCCGGGATATCTCTTTTGGGCTCATAATAAAATCCTGAATTTGGTGAATATAAAAAGGTTTTATTACTAAAGAATGTAATGACTGAAAAATAAAATGTAAAATTAAATTTCATGTTTTCACTACAAAAAGTACATACGGCACAAAGTTTTTAAGAACATTGGATTAATGATTATGTATCTTCAAAATAAAATCAACTTTGAATTAAAAATATTTTGTGCATTTTGCGTCTTTTGAGGCTTATGACAATTTTTTACCGAAATTTTTATCGATGGGTAAAAAGGGCAATAATATAAATCCGGGGAGAGTTGCGATGAGTACCCAGATAAAAAAGTGCTGATACCCTATGTGCTCCTGCAGCCAGCCGCTGAACATACCCGGCAGCATCATGCCCAGCGCCATAAAACCGGTTGTAATAGCAAAGTGTGCTGTTTTATGTTTTCCCTCGGATACCATGATCATAAATAACATATAAGCTGTAAATCCAAATCCATATCCAAACTGCTCAATAGCTACGCAAGTATTCACAATCCAGAATTGTCCGGGTTGGAAATACGATAGATAAACATAAACAACATTAGGTAAATTCATCGCAATCGCCATAGGGAAAAGCCAGAACTTTAATCCATGCCGTGCAGCCAGAAATCCGCCAAGAATGCCACCGATGCTTAATAGGATTAAACCAACAGTTCCATAAATAAATCCAACCTGGGATGTGGACAAGGCCAGACCACCGGCTATTTTTGTATCTAACAAAAAGGGTGATGCCAGTTTAACCAGTTGAGCTTCTCCGAAACGGTATAAAAGAAGAAATGATATGATCAGAATAATTTTATCTTTTTTGAAAAATTCTTTGAATACTTCGATAAATTCTGCAAACATAACTGAAACATCGATGGATGATTCACCGGAATCCGTAGTAGGGAAGGGTAGAATAAATTTGTGATAAAGAAAAAAGGAAATCAGAATAACCGCTAGCAGAATAAATGTAATAGACCATGCCATGGAAATGCTATTAGTGGATGTTTCCATGTAGCCTGCAAATATGATCAGCAATCCTGAGCCAGTGATCATGGCAATACGATAAAATGTAGAGCGCACGCCGACAAACCATGCTTGATCATGTTGATCAAGACCGAGCATGTAAAAGCCGTCTGCAGCAATATCATGTGTAGCTGAAGCAAAGGCGACTATCCAGAAGAAGAAAAGGGTAACCGTAAAGAAAATTGGAAGATGTGTCGTTAGGGCAATTCCTATGAGAGCCAGCCCGATAAGTAACTGCATGGAGATGATCCAGAACCGTTTGGTTTTAATAATATCAACAAAAGGACTCCAGATCGGTTTGATAACCCAGGGCAGATAAAGCCAGCTGGTATAGAGAGCAATATCCGTATTGGAAATTTCCATACGTTTATACATGATAACCGAAACTGTCATCACGATAACGTAGGGTAATCCCTCAGTAAAATAAAGGGAAGGAACCCAAAGCCAGGCCGATCGATTTGTCTTTTTCAGAGTTATTTCCTATTTCTAAATCTGATTCATAATCGTGGTCATGATAGAATTTTAAATAATTTATTACCAGAAGCCTTTTTATCGAAGGTGATCGTAAAATCACATCCTGAATTGTTATTTGATAGGGCGATTAAATAATCAGAAAAATCTGCATTTCCGTTTTCATACTCATTCAGAGCTTTCCAAATATTAGGAGAGTTTTCAACTACAATTTCACTGCTTCTTAGCAGTTTTTCAACTACCTGGATTACAAGTTTCTTATCATAAACATAAGCTCTACGCAAGATCCAAATGATTTCACATATAACAATCTGATTAACATAACCGGGTTTTGTAACAGTACAGTTTTTCTCAATAAACTTTGTAGCAAGTTCAGACTGGATTTCATCATCTTGTGTGATGTATCTAATTAAAATATTGGTATCTATCCCAATCATGATGAGCTTGCCCGTTTTTCAATCGCATCTTGCATATCATCCAAACCAACTGTTTTCTTGGGTTTTGGTACGATACCTTTTATTTCTTTTATACTTGCTTTGATGGGAACCATTTTAACATTTCCATCTGCATCAAGTATAAATTCAACCTTATTACCGGAATGCAGATTTAAGATTCTTCTTATTTCTTTTGGTAATGTCAATTGACCTTTACTTGTTATTGTAGAAATCATTATTTAACTCCACTTTAATAATTCCTTACACAAGGTAAGGAATGTATCTAGCGTTGTCAAGATAGTTTAAGAATTGGACAGCTTTTTGAATAAAAATAATAAGATGGATCAAATGATATTAAAAATTCTTAATATATCTTCGTAATCATACTTCCGGGATAATAGTGGGCTAAGATCTGTTCAGCTTCAAATCCCTTTAGTGCCATGCCTAATGCCCCTATTTGACAAAGTCCTACGCCATGACCCCAGCCGGCTCCCTGATATTGGAAGGATACAGGTATATTTTGCTTGCCCATCCTCGGCGTAATGATAATAGCTGAGCTATATAAAAATTTTGGGTGTAATGATTG
>JARRPN010000170.1:0-4987 GCA_037382875.1 Calditrichaceae bacterium
GATTTCTAATGTGGCTGAGAACATGGCTTTGATCATCAACATAGTATTTAAATTTTTCCGTTTCACTATCGAACTGTATTACTCCATGGCAACTGGAACCCATCCACAGGATCACTTGTGAAGGATTATTTTTCTTGGGTTCTCCATAGAGGCATTGAAGCAAATTTCTTACCTTATAATCAGGATGATTCAAATCGGACAGATATCGCTCAAACTTATTTTCAATTCTGTTAAATTTTAGTAAACCTCCCCCAGCAGATGTAAGCCATACAATTTGACCGTTAGAATTCGGATTAACATAGATACCCCAGATTATCTCCTCTTTTCCTTCCCTTAATCCCGGTTGATACTTAGTAAACTTGTTTTGTTGCGGGTTGAATTTGAAAATACCTGCACCATATCCTGCAACCCACATCAATCCTGAAGCATCCTGAAATAAATTATAAATATAATTTTTGAGATATAGATAAAACTGTTCAATTGCTTCATACCTCTTTATTCTACCTGTATTAATATCCAGTCTGTTAAGACCTCCGTATAAAGTACCAATCCACAGGATATTCTCATCATTCCTGTCTGTTTGGATTGCTGAGATACAGTCATCACTTAAACTATTGTGATTTTTCGGATCATGAGTAAAGTGATAAAAGTTATCGTTCATTGAGTTGAATTTATTTACACCCCCCCTAAAAGTTCCGATCCATATCGTACCATTTAGATCTTCACAAATCCTGGTCACATTGTTATGAGATAGGCTGAATGGATCATGGGCCTCATGCCGATAGTTTGTTATCTGTATCGTTTTAGCATCCGTAATTGATAATTTTGAGAGTCCGTTGGTTGTTCCGATCCAGAGATTACCCTGAGAATCCTCAAAAATAGTCTGTATAGTGTTCCCTGCAATCGAGTTATAATTACCGGGTTGATGATAAAAGTGCTTAATTATAGGATTAGTTAAATTGATTGAATCGGATTGAAAGATAAGTTGATTCAGCCCCCCTCTCCAGGTACCTATCCAAAGATTTTTATTCCTATCCTGGTAAAGGGCTAACACATTGTCAGAACTTAAGCTCCCGGGATCAGTGGGAGCAGGTTTAAAGCAAAGAAAAGACTCTGTTTTGGGATCATAGCGGTTCAGACCTCCATTTCCCGTACCGATCCATAAATAACCGGATTGATCAAAACAAAGTGCATTGATGAGATTATCACTTAAACCGGTTGTATCGAACGGGATGTGTTTGAATACGGTGAAATTATAACCATCATATCGATTTAATCCGTTTGCTGTGCCAATCCATATAAAACCGCTACTGTCCTGAGTGATGCAATAAGTATAGTAACTTGCTAAACCATCCTCAACAGAAAAATAGTCAAATTGAAGATCATCCAATTGGGCAAATACGAATACCGGAAACAAAATAAAAAAGAAAATAGATCGTGACATTTGCCAGATATTTATTACGGTCATAGATGGATAACCCTTTTAACTTGTATTACATGACAGATTAGGGCTAATATGTTGTAGCGCAATAATTCAGTCTATCTGGTCCGAGTGCCAAAGTCAGTAAGTATAAACTACGCTGTTCAGAATGAGGGGATTTCGTTAAGTGATCAGAATCCGGTAATGATTCTATATTTGTTGATAATATATTAAATCAATGCTGCGGTTGCCAGGAAAAAAAGGACTGTTAATTCTTTACTTGAACGCAATGGTTCATCTATCCAAATTTTAATTAAGTTATTGGAGCCTAAAAAAAGACAAAGCCAAAATAAAAAAGTCCTTGAAACGTTCAATATTTTCAAGGACTTGTGTACCGGAGGTCGGACTCGAACCGACACGAGGTTAACCCTCACTGGATTTTGAGTCCAGCGCGTCTACCAATTCCACCACTCCGGCTTTATTTTAGGGCGATAAATTTATTTCAATCCTATATTAAAGTCAAATTTAGTATTTAAAATTCAAGATCCTTGGCTGTGCTGAGTATGACACTCCTGCTGCGGCTGCCGCCTGCTCCCGCTATTTCATTTTCATCTTCCCTACCAGCTTCATAATCAATGGCATATCCACCTCATCAAATAAAACAATCTTTTCACCTTTGTGATCTTTCATAAATTCTTCTGCTGCTGATTTTTTTCGAAATGGAATGAGTTCATTACCCATTGGTCCCAGCACATCAGAACCAATTACATAAAAAGCTCTTTTACCATCGATATATTGCAGTGAATAATAATCTTTAACTAGAACATCTTCAATGAATTTTGGTACTGCATTCGAGTCAAGAAGAATCTTAAACATGCAGCGAGCGCCATCAAAATACAATGTCCCCTTATCAGAAGAAATAATCTTTTGTTCCCAGTTGGGATGAAGATGTGTGTACATACCGCAATTTGCACAGCGATGTTCTTCCTGAACAGTAGTTTTGGATTCTTCTTCCTTTGGTGTTACTTCCGCTTTCTTCTCACAGTCAAAAAACAGAAATAGTATAGAAATTAAAAGTATAAATCTTGCAATCATTTTGTATTTCCTTTATTAATAATTTGATTAATTTGTTTATCATCTACCCAGCCGATAATCATTTTTATAACAATCCGATTTTCATCGATAAAAAAATTGGTTGGTAATCCTCGAATTCCATATTGTTTGGCAATTTCCGATTGCTCATCCAGCAGCATGGGAAAAGTTAAATTAAATTCAGTAACAAACGATTTTACGTGTTGCTCTGATTGTCCAACATTTACAGCTATAATCTCAAAATTATCCTTTTTATACTTTTGGTATGCTTCTTCGAGCTTAGGAAATTCAGCCCGGCACTCCGAACACCAATCCGCCCAAAAATGAATTAATACTTTTTTACCTTTAATACTAGAAAGTGAGAATGATGCACCATTTATAGCTTCAGTTTTAAATTCCGGTGCAAGATCACCTTCTTCAATTGAATTGCGGGGAGAGGAGCATGTGAAGTAGAAAAAAGACAAAAGAATAAAGAAAAAGATAGAAACTTGTTTTTTCATTAAATTTATCGTTTTAAATATTATTTATTTTTTTACCCACCCCATCCCGATGCTATCGGGATTACCCCTCCCTAATTATTGGGGAGGACATTCTAAAGCGTAGGGTTAGTTAAACACCATTTATCAATAAATATCCATATTATAAATTCAAGTTAAATGATTTTTCAACAATTATAAAATATTTATAGCACTAAAAAATTCGTAACTTTTTTTATTCTATCACATCAAATACTAAAAATTAAGAAAATAACAAAAATTAAAAATAAAATACTTGGAGGAAATCATGACTGAACATTTAACCAAACAGGACTTTTTGGATAAGGTTTTTAACTTCGAACAAAATCAGGAATGGAAATTTGAAGGTGAGCTACCTTGTATTATTGATTTTTATGCCGACTGGTGTCAACCTTGTAAAATGGTCGCTCCGATACTAGAAGAAATTTCAGATGAATACAAAGGTAAGATAAATATCTATAAGGTAAATACCGAACAGGAACAGGAGTTAGCTGGTGCTTTTGGTATTCGAAGCATTCCATCTATGTTGTTTGTTCCAGTTTCTGATAAACCGCAAATGGCTGTAGGCGCTTTACCAAAACAGAGTATCGAACAGGCTATGAAAGAAGTGCTTGGTGTAGAAGCAGCCGCATAACTTATAAGTGTCTAAAATTTATAAATGCACTAAAGTGACTAAAGTTATAAAATAGTAAGCAGTTAGCAAAACTCGTAACAATTACATATTCTAAATTAACTGAATAACTAATAACTTAATAACCTTTTCACTTTAGTGCATTTTAGTCACTATAGGCATTTACCAACTTCTAAAACTTCACATCACCAAATTCTTTTAATTTACCAACCACAAGAGATTTAATTTCTTCCAAACGTTCTTCTGTTCTGGCTTCAAATCTTAACACCAGTACTGGTTGCGTATTGGATGCACGAACTAATCCCCACCCATCACCAAACTGAATACGAACACCATCTACATCGATAACATCATACTTATCCGCAAAATATTCTTTGGCTTTCTCAGCAATCTTGAATTTTTCTTTATCGGATGCTATTTCAGCTCGAATTTCCGGTGTGGAGTAATATTGAGGAACATCCTTCAATAATTCAGAAACTTTTTTACCTGTCTTTGCTACTAGCTCCGTCATACGCGCAGACGCATAAATGGCATCATCATATCCATAATAACGATCAGCAAAAAAGAGATGGCCACTCATCTCACCGGCAAAAGGCGACTTGGTTTCCTTCATTTTCTTTTTAAGATTGGAGTGACCCGTACGCCACATGATTGGCTTACCGCCATACTTCTCAATCATTTCCGGCAGAGCCTGGGAACATTTCACTTCAAAGATAATGGGTGCACCGGGATTACTTTTTAAAATATCCTCACTAAAAATAATCATCAGGCGATCGCCCCAGATGATATCCCCATTTTCATCAACTACACCGATACGATCACCGTCGCCATCATAGCCCACGCCAAATGCAGCGCCGGATTCTTTTACAGTTTTAATCAACTCCTGAATATTATCAACTACGGTTGGATCCGGATGATGATTGGGAAAATTGCCATCAGGTGTATCAAACAGGTCAATAGTTTCTACGCCCATTTCTTTAAACAGACGGTGGGCAACCAGTGATGCGGCACCATTACCCGAATCCAGAACCACTTTGACAGGTTTTTCAATGTTAATTCCTTCTTTGACTTCCTCGATGTAGTCATCAATTACATTTACCTTTTCATAAGTTCCTGCACCTGAAGGAAAATCACCTTTTAAAATGATATCTTTAATCTCACCAATCATTTCACCATATACAGGGGCATTATTCATGGTTATTTTAAACCCATTAAAATTGGGAGGATTATGGCTACCGGTAATCATCACACCGGCATCCACATCCAAATGATGCATACTAAAATACTGCACAGGCGTTGGCACCGGCCCCACATCGGACACATTCACAC
>JARRPN010000171.1:0-621 GCA_037382875.1 Calditrichaceae bacterium
ATCGAATCAATTTCAATACCAAAACGATTATTAAATGCAAAGATATACAAGGTATCATTTGAAACTGTGTCTAGTAGCGCACCCATATTGGGTTGGTTAGAATAAGCGGATATTTCCCATAATTGTTTTTTGTTTTGAGCAGAACTATTCGAAATTGACAGAATTGTAATAATAAGAAAGCATAACAAAAAAGTAGAATTCCTCATCGAACCATCCCTTTTGTATATGTGATTGTGGATATTATTAAATTGCTTTTGAATTGTTTAAATATTATCGGATATACTTAGTTCCTGATAAATCAGTATCTAATGTAAAATTTATGTAAATCTTATTAATTAAATAAATTTTGTAAAACTAAATGAAGTTCACCGTGGGAAATTTGTTTATTCTCAACAAATTGAATGCATGTTTTATTAAAGATATCTAAAAAATTATCATGTAATTGAACCGTCTTATAATTTACCTTATTATTATTCTTCCAGGGTAAGGGCTCACCAATCAATAATCCATTTTTATTTTTCTTCCCCAGCTTGTCTTTTTTTATTAATAAATCGAGTCCTCTAATAAGAGTCTTATATTTTTTATGCTCCTCATCTGGCATCCGTGAAACATAATTTTTTA
>JARRPN010000171.1:640-6547 GCA_037382875.1 Calditrichaceae bacterium
GACCAATTTTTATTAGATCCGATTTAGAACTTTCATTTACCAGATCAGCCGGATAGCCTGCCTTCAGCATTCGGAAAGCCTCAGCCTGCATGGGTAAGAGCAATCGATTGGCTGCAAATGCATTATGTTCATTTTGGATAATTGCATTCATGTCCCAGGATTTAAATTGGTCGATTAATCCCTGAAATTTATCATCTTCTAAATCAGGATTTGAAATAATTTCAAGTAAACCGGTTAATTCAACCGGATAAAAAAAGTGTAATCCTGTTGCAGAATCATGTATTTGATTTGGTAAAATAGAAGAAGAATTACTGGCAAGGATCGTATTGGATGTCAATAACGATCCGATTGCTCGTATTACTTCTTGCTTCCTTGCTAAATCTTCTTCGACGCTTTCCAGAATTAAATCATATTTCTTCTGAGTTATACTTGAAATCTCAGCCACATGTGGATTAAAATCATCAGCCTTTTTATCCAGAATCAAAGCTAAACGGCGTATGTCCTTTACTAGTTGTTTATGAAAAGATTCAACCCGACCTGAATCTCGTGATACCCAGCTAACAGCACAGTCCTGTCTGAGAAAAAACAATCCGATGTTGCGGGCCATTTTGCCCGTACCAAGAATCAGGATATCTTGCATGTCACAGATTTAACTTCTTCTGAACGTTTTTTACATTGATATATTTTACATCAGCTTCAATAAACCGGCCATTGCGGGTCAGAGTCAAACCAGGTCCGCATTCAGCTATGAATTCATTATGCTCCGTATCTATTTTTTCTATGACCTATTGCCAGTTTATGGATTGTGATAAATTTTGAGCTATAAAATTTTTAATCGATGCTGTATCAAACAATAGTTCCTGTGTAATGGATGAGATCACAGGAATGGATGATTCGTTCCATTCAATAGTATCAAGGAATTCAGCAAATTGTTCAGTTGCTTCTACCAACAGTTGGCAATGGTGATATGGAATATCCACATCCAATGAAACGACACTTATACAGTTCTCTGCTTCAGCTGCTCTATGCAATTTTCCCAGCTCACTCTTATTTCCGGAATATATCGTACAGGTCTCACTCAAAGTATTAGCCAGTTCAATGGAATTCAATCCTTCAGCATCAATCACCTTTATAATTTCTACTTCCGTCAAACCTACGATTGCACTCATACCAGAAATACCCTGTCGGCTCGCAAACCATTTTCAAGCCATCACCAAATGAAACAATATTTATTGATGCCAGTGATGCATATACACCCAAACTGAATCCGGCAACCATAGTAGGCTGAATATTGTTATTTTTCAAAACCTCACTTATAGCTGCACCATAAGTATAGGTCAGAATTTGATTGGAAAGAGGTTCAATGGATTGACTTGATTTATCTGATAAAAAGTCTTCTAGATTCTTATCTATAAAATCAGATGCAACTTGTAGAAAACTATCAAAGATGGATTTATGCCTTTGGAAAAATTGAAAAGCATATTCATCAATATCAGGCTCAATGCCGCTGAAAGCAAAGGCATATTTCCCATCCACAGCCATATCAGATACACCTCACAAAATAACCGGCCTGCATAAATTTGCTGACTTCCGTAACGAAACTGGCAATGTAATCGCCAGAATTCAGTGTTTCCTCTCTTATTATTTTATCTAGGCATACCAACGCCATAGGCGGACCGTTATAACCTAATTCATCCAGTTTGGTATAAAATTTATCATCCGAAATGCCCAGCGTATTAAATTCCTGTATGATTGAATCCACAATATGTTTGGTCGGCATATTGATCTGGAATAATTTAATTGCATCCAGTGCTACGGAATGTTTGGCCAGCATGCGCTTAAATCCTTTAAAAAATATGGAACCATCCGGTTCCTGAAAAATATCAGTTGAGAGTGCATTGCGGAAGTTCTGACGTAGGTGATGATATCCTTTCTCATACTCTTCTTTTGGATTCATCCAGTATCCTGGTCTCTGATTGAACATCAGTGATGGTTTCTTTCCACCGATGGATTCCACATAGGTATATTCCAGTTCATAATCCTTTGCAAGTTCTTTATCAGCCGTAAGCAGAATAGCTCCGGCTCCATCTGATAAAAACCATCTTAAGAAGAGCGATTCCTTATCCAGCAACTGCTGATTATAATATTCCGCCCTTAATTCTGATGAAGACATACTGGAAGAAATAACCAGTGCATTCTGATTACTGCCATTTTTAATGAGTTCCTGGGCCAGATATAACGCTTTATAGGCCGAAGTACAATTGGCATGTACAGAAAATTCCTGGCAGGTTTTAATCCCCAGGGCTTCCTGTATACGAACACTGGCTGTAGGCATCTGATCCTGATGAGCTGAGCCATAGCAAATAAGATCAATATCAGTAGATTTCATTCCTGCCAGTTGCAACGCCGCTTTGGCCGCCTTAACCGACATGCTGACATTATCTTCGGTAAACTCTCGCGTCTTGGGATCGATGGCATAATGCAAGTATTTAATATCCAGCAATTCGGCCATGACCGGTTTCATTCTAGCAATCCATTTCTGAATTTTCTGTGGCGCTTCGGTCAATTCGCCCAGAATTGCATCCGCTTGGTCAAAAGGGATAGGTTCACCGGGTAAATAGGTACCACTGCCGGCAATGTAAACAGGTCGATTCACCTATCCGAGCCTCGAAAAAATGCAAACACCATTCTGACCCCCAAAAGCAAAAGAGTTGGACATGACATGATTCAATTTTGTCGTTCGTGGCGTATTGGGCACATAATCCAGATCCAGTTCCGGATCAGGTTCATTTAGATTAATGGTAGGTGGAATAGTATTTTCAATCAAGCTTTTTACACAAATAACTGCCTCAACACCGGCTGCCGCAGAAAGACAATGACCAGTCATGGATTTAGTTGAGGATATGGGTATTTCATAGGCCCGATCACCAAATACTTCTTTTATAGCCTGAGTCTCATAGATATCATTCAACGTTGTTGATGTACCATGTGCATTGATATAATCGATATCACCTTCTTTTAATCCGGCATTACTCAAAGATGCTTTCATAGCCCTAGCCATACCCACCCCGCCTGGCGCCGGCGACATAATATTGTACGCTTCCGATCCGAGTCCAGGTAGGTTAATTGTACAATAGATGTTTGCATCCCGTTTTTGAGCAAATTCCATCGTTTCCAAAACAAGTATACCTCCACCCTCAGCCATTACAAATCCATCGCGGCCTTTATCAAAAGGTCTTGATGCAGAAGGTGGATCATCATTTCGTTCAGATAATGCATGCAAGGAGCAGAATCCCTGCACATCAAGGTAGCTCAGAGCTGAATCTGCAGCCCCGGCTATGGCTACATCACACTGGCCTGATTGTATTAGTTGAATCGCAGACTGAATGGCAAAAGCCCCGGATGAACATGCTGTAGTCACCGTAAATGATGGACCGGATATTTTATAGATCAAACTATTCCAGGCCGCCGGTGCACTGGCCATATTTTTAAGAATCCGGTTTTCATCAACTTCAGTTGACTGCGGCGCATAACCAGTTCCAGTCGCTCCGTATACCATCCCAATTCGTTCACGGTCCAAAGAACCCAAATCCAGTCCGGAATCTTCAATAGCCATTTTGGTCGTATAAACTGCAATCATATTGGCTCGGGTCATCTGCTTACGTTTGCGGGTCTGAATATTTTCTTTGAATAACTCTTCTGCTTCACCCGGCAATTCCACACCAAAGGTAGCTGCTAATCCGTTTGGATCAAATAGTGTAAATCGTTTGGCAACCTTTTTCCCCGAGATTAATCCATCCCAGCTTGATTTCAGATCCAAACCTAATCCGGTCATGAGTCCAAGTCCAGTAACCGCAACATGATTCTGCATATATCAATTCCTTAATATAGTCTCTTTTAATCGCTGTCCCATAGTAGCAATCTTTTTGAATTCCCAGAGCTGCCCGTTTTTGGTAAATATCCGCATTAGTTTTTGAGTAAGTACATTAGGCGTAGTCATTCCAGGAACGATCCAGCGTCTGTCATTATTTGCGACTTCTTTTAATTTATTCAAAATCCATTCTTTATCAAGTTTAGGCTCAATATAAAAAACAGGCTCGATTGTAATTTCATCTTCGCTATTTAGATAACCACTTTGTAGGCAATATTCAGCTAACGCCGTTTGTGGCAATATCCGGATTCCTGCAAAAGCAAGTACTGCTGTCGGTTTAGTGGCCTGAACATTTTTTACAGTTGTGTCAATTGTTTCTTTCGTTTCACCAGGCGCTCCGAAAATCAGGCTATGACAAAAAGCAATTCCAACTTTCTTTGTTTCTTCGCAAAAACTTTTTACATCATCAATGGTAAAACCTTTATGCATGGATTGCAGGGTTGGCTCGGCTAGGGCATCGGTGCCTAACTCAATACTTTTACAACCGGCTTCCTTCATTATGCCAAAAATACCAGCATCATGAAATTTTGGCCGTAGATAGGCAGACCATTTAATACTTAATTTACGATCAATTATTTCCTTGCAGATTTCTTTAACATGTTTTTCTGAATGATTGAATACGCTATCAACAATGAAAAAGTACTTCGTTCCGAATGTATTCTTCAGATATTCAAGCTCATCCACAACATCCGATGCAGATCGCGTATTTAACCGATAACCCTCCAGAAAAGGATAGGTACAGTAGGCACATTTAAATACACAACCACGTTGTGTCTGCACACCAATCAATCCACCAAAATCACTATATTTCTCTAAATCAAAGAACGATCGATCAATTATTATATCTTTATTTTCAAGATGATTATTTCCACTATGGATAATTTTTTCTATAGCTCTACCTGATTCAATATTGGTTAGTAAATCAATAATAGAGCTTTCCGCATTGCCAATAACACCGTAATCCGGCTTAAGAACATCAAAGAATTTTTGAGGGAATAATGAGTAACCCGCTCCCCCCAGAATGATTTTGGCGTCTGATGATTCTCTGCAAATATTCACAACCAACTGATAATCAGGTAAAAATGATATGGGCCTGGCAATGGTGGTATTATCAACATTGCGCATGGATATGCAGATAACCTGCGGCTGGAAATTCGTAAGCAAATCCGAAAGTTCGGATTTTATATCATTTTTAAAATTGCAGTCAAAGGTTTGAACGGTATGCCCATAATCTCTACAAATAGTGGCAACATAGGCTGCGCCAAGTGGATAAACCGGATCAGGAAGTAATTTACGATTAGCGGAAATAACCAGAATTTTCATAAGGACAATTTACGATATTTCGTCAAAACGTTCCAGAAGTGAATCAGGGAATAAGGTAATTCGCTGACTGGCAGGATCAATACAGGCAAGTTCCGAGGAAGCTTTAGCTATCAACTGTTTATCTTTATGGATACGATAATTTAATTTTATCCGGCTTTCATTGGCCGACCTCAGCGAAACAACCACGGTTAAATCATCAAGAAATCTGGCAGGATTGGCGAAACGAATATCCAGTTTATGAAGAACAATCGAATATTTACTCTCAATAACCTCAAAATTGTATTTTTGAAAAAAACGTACACGTGCACGTTCAAGATAAGCAATCAATTTTGTATGATGAACAATTCGATACGCATCCACATCTTCAAATTCAACATGAATTGGAACTTCAATCTGAATCTTAGGTTCAGTCATGATCACTTCTCATTAAATATATAAACAGCAGGCAGGTATTCCATATACGATGGAATGGAAATAAAACTGCGCCTGGCCTAAGCTGAATTGATTTTTAGTTTTTTGCAAAGACCAACATGTAAATTTATTTTATACCAGAGATCTTCACCGTTCATATATTGATTAAATCGATGCACCCATTCTGCATCAACATTAAATTTTGCGATGTCTCATAATTCCATATTAACGATATCATCACC
>JARRPN010000172.1:0-4959 GCA_037382875.1 Calditrichaceae bacterium
CTTTTTTACGAAAGGGCTATGATAGAATATGAAAATAAAAAACTTCATTCTATTTATAGTCATTGTCTTGATAAATTTTTACTTTGCCAAGTCATCCGATTTTGTAGAGGTGAAAGGAAAACAATTTCAGATTAACAGTGAACCCTATTATTATTTAGGGACCAATATCTGGTTTGGGGCTAATATGGGGATGTCCGGTGAACAAGGTGACCGCGAACGGTTGGTTAAAGAATTGGATTATTTAAAGGCGCTGGGTATTAATAATCTGCGTGTGATGGGCGCTTCGGAAGGAAAACAGTTCAATACGGTACGTCCGTCTATTCAACCAGAACTGGGCAAATATAATGAATCCGTATTGGAAGGTCTGGATTTCTTATTGGATGAAATGGGTAAACGGAAGATGTATGCGGTTGTCTTTCTGAATAATTACTGGGTGTGGTCAGGTGGTATGTCACAGTATGTGGCCTGGCAAAAAAATATTGAAGTACCCAATCCGTTTATACCTCCATACGACTGGCATCATTTCATGAATTTCAGTTCCCAGTTCTATAATAGTGTGGAAATGAACACTGCTTTCAAAACGTATATTGAAAAAATTGTTAACCGGATAAACACAATCAACGGAAAGATATATAAAGCTGATCCAGCAATTATGGCCTGGCAATTGGCCAACGAACCGCGTCCCGGCAGCGGGGAAGAAGGAAAACAGTTTTTTGAGGCATTCAGTAAATGGATTAATGAAACATCGAAATATATAAAATCACTGGATGCTAACCACTTGGTATCTACTGGTAATGAAGGATTGGCTGGCTGTCTGGAATCCGAGGAAGTATTTAAAGAAATTCATCAGTATGAATCAGTTGATTATATGACGTTTCATTTATGGATATTGAACTGGCGATGGTTTTTCCCACACCAAGCCGATTCCACTTATCCAATTGCAGAGAAGAAAGCAGCTCAGTATATCAGAGACCATATCCAATATGCCAATGAAGTTGGCAAACCTATTGTTATTGAAGAGTTTGGTATTCCTCGGGACTTGCACTCCTATGATCCCAAATCGACAACAGTCTATAGGGATAAGTACTACACCATGGTTTTTAATATGATTTATCAGGATTCAAAGCTAAATGGACCTCTGGTTGGCAGTAATTTCTGGGCATGGGGTGGATTCGGCAAAGTACGGGAACCAAGAGAAGCAGTTTGGAAAGAAGGAGATGATTTTACGGGCGATCCGCCGCAGGAACCCCAGGGAAGAAATTCTGTTTTTGTATCTGATACATCCACTATTAAAATATTATCGAAATATTGTAATCTAATGAATGAATTATAATCCATTTAATTCACAGTATGGCAGGGAATAGATTTAGAAGAATAATCGCAAAATTAATAACATTCGAAAGTGTGAATTTCTATTCCATTTATATTCGAACGAATATTCACAAAATGTGAACGATTGTTCTCATACATCTTGTATTTATTCATATTTAATTCATTATAAAACAATATGTTAAAGAACTTAATCAACATGTAACAACTGTGGCATGATTTTTGGTAAATAAATATAATAAATATGGAGGTTTTTGTTATATCATTAAAAATTTGTCTAATTCATCTTCAAAACACTACGATAATGCTATTGGGGTTTTATATTATTTTAACTAAAGTTATTTTGTGAAATAAGTAATTTGATGATATAATAAAAATATTGTATAAGGATATATGTTTTAATGTCAATTGAGAATATTGAAATTGAATGTCTATTAGAAGCCATATTCAAAAAATACGGGTATGACTTCAGAGACTATTCTGATGCTTCCATGAAGCGGCGGTTAAAACTATTGCTTGCAAAATCTCATCTTCCGAATTATGCTGCACTTATGCATGCTCTGCTTGAAGATTCGAATCTGTTTGAATCACTTCTTTTGGAAATAACGGTTAATGTCACTGAAATGTTTAGGGATCCGACATTCTATACAGCTATTCGTAAAACCGTTATTCCAATTTTAAAAACCTATCCGCGGATTAAAATCTGGCACGCAGGATGCTCCAGTGGTGAAGAAGTGTACTCGATGGCTATATTACTAAAGGAAGAAAACCTCCTGCACAAATCCACCATTTACGCAACGGATATTAATGAAAGGGTATTAAAAAAAGCAAAGGATGGTATTTACCCGTTAGAACATATTAAAGCTCATTCCCTTAACTATCAGAAAGCTGGCGGTACAGAAACTTTTGATGATTATTATACTGCCCATGCCGATGGCGCTGCTATAAAGAATGATTTGAAAAAGAATATCTTATTTTCACAACATAACTTAGTTACAGATGGTGTTTTTAGTGAAATGCATCTGGTGATATGCCGTAACGTATTAATTTACTTTAATAAAAAATTACAGGACAGGGCGATAAGTCTATTTGATGAAAGTTTAATTCGTAAAGGTATTTTATGTCTGGGAAGCAAAGAGACGATTCGATTCTCAGAACATGCTGGTAAATTTAATGATCTGGTTGAAAAAGAAAAAATATTTCAGAAAAAGAGCTGAATAAAATGAATTATGAAGCGGTGGTCATTGGCGCATCAGCTGGCGGACTAGGAGCTCTGCAGGTTTTATTTTCTAATATTGGAAAAAAATTTCAATTACCTGTTTTAATTGTGCAACACTTGCACCCGGAAAGTGAAGATTACTTGGGACAGTTATTAAAATCTTATAGTCATTTGAAATTTAAGGAAGCCGATGATAAAGAACCGATTCAGTCAGGTACTGTTTATTATGCTCCGGCTAATTATCATCTATTGGTATCCAGTGATAAATCGATGGTATTAAATGTTGATGAAAAAGTAAATTATTGCAGGCCTTCTGTAGATGTGCTTTTTGAAACAGCAGCTGATGTATATGGCTCACATTTAATCGGAATTGTATTAACCGGCTCCAATCAGGATGGAGCAGCTGGTATGACTATGATAAAGAAAAATGGTGGTTTGACTATCGCCCAGGATCCAAAAGAAGCGGAAGTTGATGCAATGCCACTTGCAGCAATTGAACTTCTTAATGTGGATCATATTTTACCACTCAATAAAATTGGTAAATTGCTGACAAAACTATGTAAAACAACACATAAGAGTAATAAATGAAAAAGAATATTTTAATAGTAGATGATTTTGAACCAAATCTCCTTGTGCTGGAGAGCCTATTTGAAGATCTGCAAGTAAATATTTTAAAAGCAACAAACGGCGAAGACGCATTAAGAATTGTCTTAAAAGAGCAAATTGATATTCTTCTGCTTGATGTTAAACTACCCGATATTGACGGATATGAAGTAGGAAGATTAATTCGCGGACAAAAGAAGAATAAACTTACACCTATAATTTTTCTGTCAGGATTGGCTGATCAGGGATATGCTGAGTTTATTGAGAAATATCCTGACAATGCGGATTTCTTTCAGAAACCGTTTGATGGTGATGATGTGAAAAATCAGGTAAAGCACTATATAGACAAAAATTAAAAAAATAGTGGATAATTATGAAAACTTTGCAAACACACAAGCTCTTATTAGTAGATGACATTCCGGAAAATCTTTTTGCTCTGGAAAATATTCTGGATGAAAAAGGACGGGAATTTATTAAAGCAAATTCAGGTGAAGAAGCTTTGAAATTATTATTAAAACATGATGTAGATGTTATCCTTCTTGATGTACAAATGCCGGGAATGGATGGTTTTGAAACAGCCAAATTAATTCGCGGCACGCAGAAAACAAAAAATATTCCCATTATCTTTGTAACTGCAATAAGCAAGGAGGAAAAACATATCTTTAAAGGGTATGAATCGGGAGCAATTGACTATCTTTTTAAACCTCTTGAGCCGGTGATAGTGCAGAACAAGGTAAAAATATTGCTGGAATTGGCCGAACAGCGAAGAATGTTGGAAAAACAAAACAGGGAATTACTGGTTGCAAAAAAGAATGCCGAGAGTATTTTTAATAATGTAGATGAAGGTATCTGTATTATTGATTCAGAATTGAACATTCAACCTCAATTTTCAAATGCTTTGGAGGTTATTCTTTCAGATAAAAATCTTGCGGATGAAAACATTTTGGAAGTTTTAAGAAGACATCTTGATAAGGATAATTTGAATACTGCTGCTGATTATCTTGAATTACTATTTAATAAAAGTATAGGTGAAGAGGATTTAGAGGAATTAAATCCATTACAGAACATTATCTACAAAGAAGAATTGGGCACACAAGATAAACGTTATATCAAATATCTTGATTTTAAATTGAAGCGGATTCAAAATAATGATGAGATTATGGGTATATTAATTACAGTTCGGGATCGAACAGCTCATATTACTTTACAAAAACAGTTAAAGGTAGCTGAAGAAAAATCAAAGCGAAATTACGAGTTAATTAATATCCTGAAAATTGAACCTCAACTGGTAAAAGAATTTTTAAAACAAGTGGACAATGAGATTAAAATAGTAAATGAAAATTTGAAACAATTTGAAAAAAATAAACAATCCATAGAACAAATAGAATGTATATACAGGCACATTCATTCCATAAAGGGAAATGCCAGTTTGCTCGGATTAGAATTTATATCACAAAAAGCCCATGAGTTTGAACAGATAATTTCTGAAAGTAATAACGATGTTGATAGTTTTATTTCTAAGAAAACAGACTTATTTGTTTTAATAAATCATATCAATGAAACACTTCATGAAATCCGTGGACTTATTGCTATAATGAAAGATTTTTATGAGGATTATAAAAAAGAACATGGTAATAAAGGTGAATTGCTAGTAAATGCCATATATGGCCTGGTTAATAAAGCAAAAGAAGAAAACAATCGACAGGTTAAATTCAATTATCGACATTTTGATGCAAAGTCCTTACCAGCAGATGTATTTTTGAATGTCAAAGATATTCTGATCCAATTAACCCGAAATACGCTGGCTC
>JARRPN010000173.1:0-9357 GCA_037382875.1 Calditrichaceae bacterium
ATTCATAAAAATCATGGCGTTAACCTATGGATTTATTGGTATTCAGATGGCCCTGAATGGCGCATTTCGCGGATCAGGGAGTACGACCATTTCTATGATGTTATCGATTATATCTTTATGGGTGATGCGCTTTCCCCTGGCATATATTTTATCAAAACATACCGGGTTAAATGAAGTCGGGATATGGATTGCCTATCCATCGGCAAATGTTATGGCTGCTATATTGACCATTATCTGGTTTGCCAGAGGTACTTGGAAAAAGAAGGAATTGATAAAAAATATGAAGTATTGAAAAGTCAGGGATATTTAAAGAATCTGAATGTGTAAAGCATTTACATCCAATTTAGTTTTTACTTTGATCATCATGAACATCTTTCAACGATTAAAATTTAGCTGCATATGATTTTAATAAATGTAATTATTCATATTTTCATTAGACTTTCGAAATAATAAAAGAATTATTCTCTCTTAAAAATCTCAATACGGAATTTTCATAAACCAAATTTGTGTTATTACATATAAATGTAGTCACAACTACAATATTTGTGACAACAAAAATAAGTACATTATTTTTATTAATCTACAGGGGGAATTCATGAGAGCGCAAAAATACTGGATAATAGTCGCATCCAAAGATCATGTTGAACAAGGTATCGCTGAAGGTATTGCCCAGGCGTGTCATGGCAAATCGTCGCCATTACTGCGTATGCAAAAAGGAGATTATGTGATTTATTATTCAGCTAAGGAACAATTCGGTGAAACGGTTAAATGTCAGCAATTCACTGCGATTGGACAAGTTAAGGATGATCAGGTTTATCAATATCAATTACAGGAAGACTTTTGTCCCCATAGAAGAAACATTGAATTTATTCCTAACAAGGATATTTCTATTCTGCCATTAATTGATCAATTACATTTTATCCGTAATAAAAAGAATTGGGGATATCCATTTCGCTGGGGAATTTTGGAAATCGATAAACATGATTTTGAACTTATCTCGAAAGAAATGACGGAGCCTATCCATGAATACTCATGTTGAATTCAAATTTAATAAACCGGAAGAAAGTCCGGGATACCTGCTTTGGCAGTTAAACATGTTATGGCAGCGGAAAATAAAGAGAGAATTGGATAAAATTGATATAACACATACTCAGTTTGTTCTACTTGCCACACTTGCCTGGCTTGAAAAAGAAAAAGAAGATGTAACACAAACCGAGATAGCCAGTCACAGCAAGACAGATCGGATGATGGTTTCAAAAGTATTAAGAACATTACAAAGAAAAGGATATTTGACAAGAACAGAACATGAAACGGATACCCGGGCAAAAGTGATCAAATTGACGGATAAAGGTAGGGATTTGGTTCAAAAAGCACTTAAAATTGTTGAAAAAGAAGATGGTGCGTTTTTTTCTTTTCTGGGTAGCGAAACTCAAAAATTCAATTCTAATTTGAATATACTTATAAAGAAAAATTTATAAAACATAATAACTCAATTCATATTTGCTACAAATATTGTAATATCTGGAAGATTAATTTTCCGCCTGTTTATTAACGTTTTATAATATGGTTTATGCTTACTGTTTGAATTGTTACCTATCAAATAATATCAGCAAACAATAATAAATAGATTTAATATAGAGAATATTACAAATGAATCGACCAAAATATATAAATAGATTGTAATCAATTATTAAATCCCTATAAATAGATTAATAAACAGCTTAACTTATTTATATGCTTACTATATTGATTTTTATAAATTCCTAATGTACACTTAAAACAGAAGTGCTCAACATACTAGGAATCCCCATGCTGGATATTATGGATTTTATAAAAGATTACACCGGTTTTTCTCACGCATTACAGCAGAGAATCCTCACATCTATTATAATTATCTTTTTCCTCTGGCTGATTCGTTTTATCGTCATTCAGATTGTCTGGCGTAAATCGGAAGATCCGCAATTTCGTTATCGCTGGCAAAAATATTCAGCGTATACTTCTGCAATTATCGGAATTTTGCTAGTCAGCCGGGTCTGGTTTGAAGGGATTCAGTCTCTGGCAACTTACTTTGGCTTGCTCAGTGCTGGTCTTGCCATTGCGTTAAAGGATCTGATTAGTAGTATGGCTGGTTGGTTGTTCATTATCTGGCGCAGTCCAATTGCGGTTGGTAACCGTATTCAAATTGGAAATTATAAGGGTGATGTTATTGATATTCGTTTGTTTAAATTTACGATTTTGGAAATTGGCAATTGGGTCGATGCCGATCAAAGTACGGGACGAATTATCCATATACCTAACAGCATGATCCTAACAGATACATTAGCCAATTATACAAAAGGTTTTGAGTTTATATGGCATGAAATTCCAGTTTTGGTAACGTTTGAAAGTGACTGGAAAAAAGCAAAACAAATTCTCGCCAAGATCGCATCCGAACATGCTGAACATTTTTCTAAAGAGGCCGAAAAGAAAATCAAAAACGCCAGTAAAAAATTCATGATATTTTATTCATCTCTCACCCCAACCGTATATACTACTGTAAAAGACAGCGGGGTATTGTTAACGATTCGATACCTCATATCTCCCAAAACAAGACGAGGCAGTGAACAATCAATCTGGGAAGATATTTTAACTGAATTTGGCAAATGTAAAGATATCGATTTCGCTTATCCAACGCAGCGTTTTTATGATAATGCAGTTGAGGGTAAGGAAGAAGCCCGGGCTAAAACTAAATCTGAACAGTATAAATAAGTTTTACCTCCAACCGTATATTACTTCAAAAGATTATATCTGGATTCACATATACCTGCAACAAAATATCTATCTTTAATGGAATATAAATAACGGCTATTTTGTTAATTCGTAAAATTATACTTGCTGGCCATTTTTAAAAAGGACAAGATGAGTAAATCAAAAAATAGAATAAGTGTTTTCCAAAGAGTCCTAAACTGGACAGAATATATCGGAAATGCCTTACCGCATCCTGCTACTCTTTTTGCGATTTTTGCCGTGAGTGCACTGCTACTTTCAACTATTGGTCATCTATTACAGTGGGAAGTTATTCATCCGGGTACTAAGGAGACTATTAAAACTGTAAATTTGCTTTCGCATGACGGTATTCACCGGATTTTGCTGGAAATGGTAGACAATTTTACCGGATTTGCACCTTTAGGTATTGTCCTGGTTGCCATGCTCGGAATCGGTATTGCTGAAAAAAGCGGTTTGATAAATACAATCATAAAAGCACTCGTTTTAAAATCACCGCAACATTTACTAACTTTTGTTATTGTATTTGCCGGTGTACTATCCAATATAGCTTCTGATGTTGGCTATGTACTATTAATACCGCTTGCAGGAGTGATCTTTCTGGCTGTCGGGCGGCATCCTGTAGCAGGTATGGCAGCAGCTTTTGCCGGTGTGTCGGGTGGATTCAGTGCAAATCTGGCAATTGGTACTGTCGATCCATTGCTGGCCGGTTTATCTCAGGAAGCAGCAAGAATTCTTGATCCTGTTTATGAGGTAAATCCCACAGCTAATTATTATTTTATGGTTATTTCAACTTTTATAATTGCTTTTGCCGGGACATTTGTTACAGAAAAAATAGTAGAACCTCGTCTGGGTAGTACAAGGGTGAAGCAAAACATGATGATGAGGATATAGTCAATCTCTCAAAAAATGAGAAGAAAGGCTTATTAATGGCTTTTCTGACTTTGATCGGCATTGTTATTATTACACTGATTGGTATAATCCCGGAAAGTGGATATTTTAGAGGTACGGATGGCGGTATTCTTAGTTCACCCTTAATAAGAGGGGTCGTGGCTATGCTGTTTATCTCGGCCGGAGGAATGGGTTTGGCCTATGGATTTACAACTGGTGCATTTAAAAACGACAGCGATGTTATGAAAGGTATGTCCGAATCCATGAAGACAATGGCTACATATCTGGTGCTCGTCTTTTTTGCCGCTCAATTTGTAGCCTATTTTAAATGGAGCAATCTGGGAATAATCCTGGCCGTGAATGGTGCTAATTTTTTAATGGCATTGGAGATAGGACTGATTCCAATGATGATCCTTTTTATTCTTTTATCTGCCGTTATAAATATGCTAATGGGCAGTGCTTCTGCTAAGTGGGCTATTCTTGCACCGATATTTATTCCAATGTTCATGATAATGGGCTATTCACCAGAATTATCGCAGGTTGTTTACCGAATTGGTGATAGTGTTACTAACGTCATTTCTCCCATGATGAGTTTCTTTGCACTAATTATCGCTTTTGTTCAAAAATATGAACCTAGAGCAGGCATTGGCACCATAATAGCCACAATGGTACCGTATTCACTTATATTTCTGGTAATCTGGTCAATTTTGCTAGTAATCTGGTTATCATTAGGTTTTCCGCTTGGTCCTGATGCCCAGATTCATTATAGCCTGCCTGAATAAAACTACTTGAAATAACTCAATCAATCATATCTTTTAGAGTATTTTTTAAGCTGGGATCTACGAATCTTACATATTTAGTGTATGCTTAATTTGTGGATACTTATAATAATTTAACGATAATTCTAAAAATTCTTTAAGAATTTTTAAAGGAACTAGTGATCTGTACGAGAATTTATAAATAATTATTCAAATTTGTTTTTATTAAAATATGTAACTGTTAATCAGAATAAGGAGATTTTACAATGAAGGGGATTGTACTTTTAATTTCGACTGCTCTATTTATGATGTGCTGGTCTTGCGGTGGTAATTCTAAAAGTGATAGCAGTGCTGAAAAACCTAAAACTGAAAAAAAGAAAAAATTATCACTTAAAACCGAAGAAGGTATGATGGCAAAATTAAAAGAACTGGATATTAATGTGCCTGAAGATTTAAAATTCGTTGAAGTATCGAGAAAATCAGGTGATTATACAGCCAAATTTGTAGCCAATAATGTGGATTCATTAAGGATAGTACATTTAGTCTTTATATAAATCCTTAATCAAGTATAAATTGTAAATAATGTATGTTTAGAATGCATTTTAAAAAATATATTTTATGGATCAGTTTAGCAGGATTTATCCTCTTAATGTCATCCTGCTATTCTGATTATCTTACTATACGATATGAAGTGCATTGGAATGCAAGATGGGATACGGATAGTTCAAAGATTACTTTCGTTGCATCTAAATTAGCATATCGAGAAGCCAAGGGTGTAGCAAAATTCCCGGACGGTGGTATTCCGGATTATTTGCTGCAAGACGTTAGTCTATATGTATTTGATCCGCAAGATCTTAAATTAACAAATATTGTTAATTTTAATGATTTAACACGTTGGATCGGTCCAAATCGATCAAATTGGGATGTTAATATTCTCTTTGTGGATTCACTCATTTATTATAAAATCACACCTGTTTCAGATTGGGATTTCATCTTAAAACGAGCAAGAACTGCAGCAGATTCGAGCACGATTTATTCGTTACAAGATAAGTATGCAAAGTCATATGCAATCAATTTAGAAACAAAGGAAATCAAGCATGTAGATACTAGTTATATACCAACTTTTTCTGAAGATGCAAATGATATTAAGCTATCTCAGCTGAATGATCTTTTATCGGTTATTCCTTTGAAAGAATGGGGGCTTATGGTTCAGAATATCTACCCGAAGCCTGATGATGAATACATCGAGGATACTATTTATTTATACAATAATTCTAAGACAACACGCTTTGCTGTAATTGAACAAATAATATCAAAATTGAAGAAGAAAGAAATTAGAGATTTGTTAAACAAAATGGATGAACACAGAAATAGCCTGGAAGGATTGGAAAAATCAGAGTATGAGATTTATTCCAAAGAGACTTATGAAAAAATTAAATCTTTACTTTAAAATTCTAATAACTTTAACACTTATAAATTTATCATCCGGGTGTGAAAACCCAGATTCAACTCAAATTGCATTTGTTAATATTAATCTAGCTGATACGCTGGATTATGTTCAGTATGCTGTAGACAGTGTGTTTGATCAAAAATATCCTCCATCCAACTTATTTGATGCAGATTTTAAATCGTGCTGGGTCTCAGGCGCTGTAGAAAATGAAATTAATCCTGCTCTGTATTTTCGAGTCCAAGATATTCATGATACGATTATTAATATTTTTTCGGGTTATGGCAAGAGTCAAAAGTTATTCTGGATGAATGCACGTCCAAAGGAAGTAAAATTTTCTTTGTATGTTGGAATTAATCCTGATGGATATGTATCGGAAAATAACGTTTTATACAAATCTTCAAAATTTCCTGATGAAAAAATTGTTTTTTTAGCAGATACTTTTGCTGTCCAATCAATTTCATTGAAATTTCCTGAAGAAAGAGTAAATAGTTTTGCAAAAAAGGTACATCAATGTTATGATTCTACGATTCAGATACCCAAAGCTGACAGTTGCTTTATTCTTAAAATGGAAATTCTATCGGCCTATGCAGGTTCCCATTATAATGATATTTGTATCTCGGAATTATTTTTCAAAGACCGTATTGTAAACAGCCAACCCAAGGATGTATCCCGAATTAACAACATATATCTCAATACCGAGGAAAATGCTTTGTTAATCGATGATAGCGAAGGTGAAGGTAAAATCGTATATCAAGATACATCCTCCGTTTTGCAGGTTATTGAGACAAGTGTCGATAAAAAATGGGTCATTTTAATCTCAATGCCTGCAGAAATAGAAGGCCGAGCTGAAACTGTTTATCATTTAGTCAACCTTATTTCTGGAAATGATATGACTGGACAAATAGAAAAAATGACTGGAAATTATTCGGCAGTTAACGAAATTTATTTTCAATCCGGTGAGAACACTTCGGTTTTTCTTATGTATATGGGAAATGATTTTGATTATCATCAGATTGAACTGAAATAATTCTATTAATATCATTTTTTTATCCCTAAGACTAGATTTAGTTATATTGATATATTAAAATTGTAAACAATTCAACATCTAAAAGGTTGTAATTTCTGATCTTTATCTATCTCAAATGGTTGAAATAATTATTAAAAATGTAATATGAGTAAGAAAATTACATTGTCAATTGATGCTTTTATAAACCTAATTTTAGGTATTCTTTTATTAGCATATTCGCCTCCGATTGTAAAATTACTTGGTGTCCCATCAGCTGAGGATTATTTTTATCCAAATATATTAGGTGCGATATTCATTGGGATCACGATTGCACTTTTAATTGAAGCCTTTCGGAAAAAGCCGGATGGATTTATCGGACTTGGCTTGATAGGTGCCATATGTATCAATATGTGTGGAGGTATTGTACTGTTTTTATGGTTAGTTTTTGGGGATTTAAATATACCTTTAAAGGGTTATATTTTTCTATGGATTCTAGATATCATACTTCTGATAATAAGCAGTATAGAATTAATTATTAATATATCACACAAAAAGCTTTCTAAATGATCTTATCTGCAGCTCAAACAAAACCTGAAACCAAATCAATAAAAGAAAACCTGGAAAATCATTATCAATTAATTGTGGTTGCTGCAGATAACGGTGCAGATTTGATTGTTTTTCCGGAAATGTCGATTACCGGATATTTCAGAGAGGGTGTTTCTGATATTGCATTTACACTAAATGACAAGCGTTTGAATACACTACGCGCCTTAGCAGATGATCACAATATGATTGTTATTGCCGGTGCTCCGATCCGGATAAAATCAAAAATTTACATTGGTTCATTTATTATTAAGCCGGATGGCAACTCTTACATATATACAAAACAGTTTCTTCATTCCGGGGAAGAAGATTTTTTTGATGCATCTTTTAAGTATAATCCGATTATTGAACTGGCTGATGAACGCATTTCCCTGGCTATCTGCGCTGATATTGATAATCCTCTTCATCCGCAAGCAGCCGGCAAAAATTCCTCGACAATTTATATGCCAAGTATTTTTTTCTCAAAAAATAGTATGAATGATTGTCATGATTCATTAAGCGAGTATGCTCGACAAAACAGTATGAATATCCTGATGTCGAATTATTGCGGTCAATTATGGGGAACTGAAGCAGGAGGCAGAAGTGCATTCTGGTCAAATAATGGCGAATTGATTAAAGAACTACCTGAAGATAATCCCGGTCTACTATTAATTAATAAGGATGAAAACGGCTGGATCGGTAATACGATCCTTAATTGAATTATAATCCAAGATTATTTTTTGTATAATTCTTTGCATGTTTATATTTTATTCGATTAACAATAAATGCGATATATCTGATCAACATAATATATAACCCTTGGAGAACTCATGAAACAAATTGGAGTTTTAACCAGCGGTGGAGATTGTCCCGGCCTTAACGCAGCCATAAGAGGAGTTTGCCGTGCTGGTCAGGATGTCTACGGTATGAGTTTTATCGGATTCAAAGACGGATTTTTGGATTTGATACGGCAATGGGTATTGTTACAGAGGCAATCGACCGGCTGCACTCAACGGCAATGAGCCATGGAAGGATAATCGTCGTTGAAGTTATGGGACACAGAGCAGGCTGGCTGGCACTTGGTGCCGGTATGGCCGGTGGAGCGGATGTTATTCTGATTCCTGAAATACCTTATGATCTGGAAGTTGTAACGGAAGCGATTTTACAGAGAGCCCGGGCTGGAAAAATGTTCAGTATCGTTGCCGTTGCGGAAGGTGCCATGTCTGATGAACAGGCAAAAAAAGTAAATGAACTCGCTGAAGCAAAAAAAGCTGCATCATCAAAAGCAGAAAAAAGAAAAACTTCAGCTGCCTTGGAAAAATTTCATACACAGCATATCAGTCATACAGTTAATCTGACCAATATACTACAGAAAAAAACACGATTGGAATCAAAACTTACAGTTTTAGGACATTTGCAGCGTGGCGGTACGCCCTCATCAGCTGATCGTGTTCTGGCAACTCGTCTGGGAACAGCTGCGTCAAAGGCCTTAAATGATGGTAAACATGGTGTTTTGGTTGCTGCCCGCGGTGAGAATACGGAACTAGTGCCACTTGAGCAGGTAGCAGGCAATAAAAAATTTGTGCCTCAAAATCACCCATGGATATTTGCGGCGCGAGATGTAGGAACCTGTTTAGGTATTAAAATAAATAAGGAATGAATTGAATATTATTAAAAATTACATATTTTCTGTCTCACTATCCGTATCATTTATTTAATAAATTCGTATAATTTGCTATGCAATCCTTCATCGATAAACTTTCCCAATTTCCGCATCGATGGTCCGGTTCTGATAACAATATCAGGGCTTTAGAATTAGTCCGGGAAACATTCAATTCCTATGGTTTTAAAACGAGACTGGAATCTTTTCGTGTACCCGGAACACTTTTTACAAGAATCATTATAAG
>JARRPN010000174.1:0-4916 GCA_037382875.1 Calditrichaceae bacterium
ACCCACATTTCCGGTTCCGACAATTGCAATTCTCATCTTTTGTGTTTTATTGTATCAAGGAAGCTGTAATTTTCGATAAAGAACAAATATACCTCAATCACTATGCAAACCAGACCGACATCCGTTTCTATTCCAAAGAAAAAATGGTGGGAAAACGTGATAGCTGTATCGGATCAGGATTAAACAATCAAAATAAAAAGGAATAAATTAATGACCGCGAATAAATGGACTACAAAAAACATCCCCGACCAGAGTGAACGAATTGTAATCGTCACTGGATCCAGCAGCGGTATTGGTTTTGAGGCAGCAAAGGCTCTGGCAGATAAAAATGCGATGGTAATCATTGCCGTGCGTAATGAAGAAAAAGGTAAACGTGCCGTACAACATATAAAAGAAACTAATGCTGATGCCAGAGTAAAATTGATGATAATTGATCTGGCTGATCAACAATCCATTAAGAACTTTGCTGAACAATTCAAAAAGAAATACGATCGTCTGGATTTATTGATAAACAATGCAGGGGTTATGATTCCACCTTATTCCAAAACAAAAGATGGATTCGAGTTGCAGTTTGGCACAAATCATCTGGGCCATTTTGCCTTAACCGGATTATTGTTTGACATTATTCTTAAAACCAAATACTCAAGAATTGTAAACATTAGTAGCAGCGCGCATCGTTATGGTAATATCAATTTCGATGATCTGAACTGGGAAAAGAGAAAATATAGAAAATGGGTAGCCTACGGCGATAGTAAGATTGCCAATTTATATTTCACCTATGAGCTACAACGAAAATTTGAAGAAAATCAAGTTGGCACAATCGTGACGGCGGCTCATCCCGGAGTCACTAGGACAGAGCTTCAACGTCATTCCAAATTAATCGAGTTTTTCACATCTCTTATTGCCATGAAAAGCAAGCAGGGGACCCTTCCAACTTTGAGAGCTTGTGTTGATGAAACAGTACAAGGGGGTGACTATTTCGGACCGGATGGATTTCAGCAGTTACGGGGATATCCGATTAGAGTCAGATCAAATAAACTTTCGCATGATAAGGAAATCGCAAAAAGATTATGGGATATATCTGAGAAATTAACTGGTGTAGAATATCAATTTTAAATTGTATTGGGAATATCAATTATGACACAAAAAATCAAGGCAATAGTAACCGGTGCAACAGGTATGGTCGGGGAAGGAGTATTGCATGAATGCTTAAAACATCCTGATGTTGAATCGATACTGGTTATAAATCGAAAATCTTGTGGTGTTCAGCATGAAAAACTGAAGGAAATTATACATACTGATTTTTTAAATATTACTCCCATTAAAAATCAACTGGATGGATATAATGCCTTTTATTTTTGTGCCGGTATATCCTCGATCGGAAAAAATGAAGATGAATACACAAAAATAACCTACGATCTGACCATGCATATAGCCAAAATGTTACATGAGATAAATCCGGAAATAACGTTAACGTATGTCTCTGGGGAAGGTACTACTGGTAACGAAAATGCAAATACTATGTGGGTTAGAGTAAAGAGTAAAACGGAAAATGATTTATTAAAATTATTTAAAAATGCCTATATGTTCCGTCCCGGTTATATTCAACCTACTAAAGGATTAAAGAATGCATATAAAATTTACAAGATTTTAGCACCACTTTATCCCATATGGAAAACTTTGTTTCCAAAATTTGTGTGTACACTTGAAGATTTAGGTCAATCGATGATTAATTGTACTTTGTATGGATATGATAAACGTATACTTTCAAACATTGATATTGCAAAATCAGCAAAACAGCAACTAAAAAATCGAAACTAATTCCTGTTAAAAGTATTAAATAACTTTATAACATGATGTATCATTAATATTAAATTTTCCTAATACAGCTTGATATGCGAATAATACATCCAATCCTTATTTTAATTTCGCTTTGTGCTATTGTAATAGCTCAGACCTGGACATATCGAGATAGCATTTCTGATAAAAAAGAGTTTGTTTATGTGTTACATGGACTGGCCCAGGGTAAATGGTCTATGAAGCTGCTTGCCTTAAGGTTGGAAAAAGCAGGATTTACTGTAAAACGTATCGGTTATAAATCAATTAATACATCTCCAAAAGATATTATTCTTGATATCACAGATCAGATTAATACCAGTTTGCCCGATACCAGTTACACTGTTCATTTTGTGGGTCATTCACTTGGCGGATTGATGGTCCGGGCTTACCTGGATAGCAATCATCTTGCAAACCTTGGTCGGGTTGTTTTAATTGGCACACCAAATCAGGGAACTCCGATTGTAGACCGATATCATGATAGCTGGTGGATGAAATTACTTGGGCCAACGACGCGTGCTTTAGGCACCGATGAAAACAGCTTCCCAAAATCCATTGATGATCCTTATTATCCTGTGGGTATAATAGCCGGATCAACCAAAATTGAAATTAATGACAAGATGATCCCAGGTGAAGATGATGGTATTGTACCTCTTGAATCAACAAAATTGGATCACATGACAGATATGATAATCATAAAAACCAATCATATCTTCTTACCAAAAAGTTTACCCGTTGCTTTACAGACGATTGAATTTCTAAGGAATGGTCACTTCAAAAAGGATAAATTCGTAGAATAAATGATACATTGATTTGATTGCATACGATATATTTTTGTATAAAAATAAATTTATTAAAACATACTGTGACATTTTTTCTCATTGCTTATTTTAATAACGACTACTAAATTCATCCAATTCAAATTGGAGACACTTTCATGCACTGTCCTGTTTGTCATAAATCAATGATAATTCTGGAATATGATCAAATCGAAATCGATTATTGTCCGTCCTGTGGCGGCTGCTGGCTGGATCAGGGTGAATTGGAATTAATGCTGGAAATGCATGATAAGATATTTGATCTGTCCAAATTCCAATCCGCTCCCAAAGGGAAACGGCGCTGTCCCCGATGCCATAAAAAGCTTAGAGTTGATACATTACCCGATATTGATGTTGAAGTTGATATTTGCCCCAACGATGGTGGCATCTGGCTGGATAAAGGAGAACTTCTATCCATAGCAAAATTGGATTCAGATAATCCTACAATTAGCCGTTTGAATAATTTCTTCAGTGATCTGTTAAAAGATAAGAATTAGATATAGGAGGTTTTCGATGATGTCCCTGATAATTTTAATTGTTGTAATTGCCATTATTCTCTTTTGGGTGATTGGCATGTACAATGGCCTGATTCGTTTACGTAATCAGGTAAAGAATGCCTGGTCACAAATAGATGTTCAACTTAAACGGCGCCACGATTTGATCCCGAATCTGGTGGAAACTGCTAAAGGCTATATGAAACATGAACGTGAAACTTTGGAATCAATCACCAAGGCTCGTAGTCAAGCCGTAGAAGCGACCGGCAGCGGCGTCGCCAATCAGGCTAAAGCTGAGAATGAGTTGAGTGGAGCCATTGGCCGGTTTATGTTGGTTGTGGAAAATTATCCTGATTTAAAAGCGAATCAGAATTTTTTATCATTACAGGAAGAATTAACTTCAACTGAAAACAAGGTTAGTTTCTCCCGTCAAAATTACAATGATCAGGTATTGGTTTTTAACACCAAGGTTGAAAGTGTTCCGACAAATATTATAGCTGGTATGTTCAATTTTAAACAGGCCGAATTTTTTGAAATTGAGGATACAGAAGAACGTAAGGCACCAAAAGTACAGTTTTAAAATTTATAGAGAAATCTGATGTGGGAAGCAATCCGCAGTAATAAACGAAAATCGTTCTGGTTAATCGTAATAATGGCGCTGGTTTTAGCAAGTCTTGGTGCGGCAATTGGATCGTATTTATTTTCTCAAAATCCCGAAGATGGCATTTTCATAGGTGTTTTGGTTGCCATGGTTGTCTGGATTATTATGCTTCTGGTAAGCTTTTCAAGTGGTGATCGCATTCTATTGGCAACGGCCGGTGCCCGTGAAGTTAAGCATGATGATGCCCCGCAGTTATTTAATATTGTTGAGGAAATGAAAATCGCTTCTGGTCTTCCAAAAATGCCCCGTGTATTTATAATCGATTCCAGCGTGCCCAATGCTTTTGCTGTTGGTATCAAACCAGATCGTGCCGCAGTTGCAGTGACTACCGGACTTATGTCCCGTCTTAACCGTGACGAATTGCAGGGGGTAATTGCTCATGAAATTGCCCACATTACCAATCGTGATACTTATTTTATGACTCTAGCCGGAGTAACGGTAGGTGCCGTTATTATATTAGCTGATTTGTTCATGCGTGGGATGTTTTATAGTTCGCTTGGCCGTGGGCGACGTTCATCAAAAGATAGCGGTCAGCTTCAGTTAATTATTCTGGTAATCAGTATTGTTGTAGCCATTCTGGCACCCATCCTGACTCAGCTTTTATATTTTGCCTGTTCCCGCCAGCGGGAGTATCTGGCGGATGCCGGATCAGCGCAGTTTACACGATATCCTGCAGGATTAGCTTCCGCCCTTGAAAAGATATCTCAAAGTCAGAGTGAAAAATTCACAAAAAGCCGTACACTGGCCCCCATGTACATCGTAAATCCGCTTGCGGCTACAGGTAAATCAAACAATCTTTTCAGCACCCATCCATCGACGGAAGACCGAATCCGCATTCTCCGAGGAATGACCTCTGGTTCATCTTTGCAGGCTTATGAAAAAGTATATCAAAATATTCATGGCGGTTCGGGTATTCTTGGTAAATCTACTTTACAGAATTCAAAGGATCAGGCTATACGTTCAGCTCATACGGAGAAACATAATGCAAAGAAAAATATGCGTGATGTAAAAGATATTCTGCATAAGGCGGCCGGCTATGGGCTGTTGACCTGTGCTTGCGGTATGAAAATGAGAATACCCAAAGAAACTGATTACGAAAAAGTAAAA
>JARRPN010000174.1:4954-6705 GCA_037382875.1 Calditrichaceae bacterium
TTTTTTCTAAACAAATTATTACTTATTCATTCAAAAATCAGAAATGGAGGCACCTATGTCACGTGGAACTGTGAACAAAGTTATTTTAATTGGTAGGCTTGGAAAAGATCCGGATATGCGCTATACTCCAAGTGGAACAGCGGTAGCTAATTTCTCAATGGCAACAAATTCAGCATTTAAAGATTCTGATGGAAATTGGCAGGACAAAACGGAATGGCATAATATTGTCACCTTTGGGCGCACCGCTGAAATTGCTGGTGAATATCTTAAAAAAGGGAAACTGGTATACATTGATGGTCGTTTACAGACATCCAGCTGGGAAGATCAAAATGGGCAAAAGCGATATAAAACAGAAGTAGTTGCTGGCGAATTGCAGCTCATAGGCTCACGTGGTGATGGTGAATCCAGCTCAGATAAAGCATCCGGCGAAACGGAAGAAGAAGTACCGGCTACAGAAGATATGCCCCCTGCCAATGAAGAAGAGGATGATTTACCTTTCTAATGAATCAGGCATAGGATGTGCCTTTTCATTTTAAACTCGGCTTTATTTTATTATCAAAATCGTTTAAATTCTCTTATTGAAAATAACCGAGTTTATCTATGCCCGAAAACCAATATGAATTACTGATCTCAAAAGCAAAAGATGCCCGTAAATTAGCTCAGGCACGATATTCAAAATTTAAAGTCGGTGCCGCTTTAATAAATGAAAATGATGAGATATTTACAGGTTGTAATGTCGAAAGCAGTTCATACGGGCTAACTATCTGCGCGGAACGTGTTGCTCTCACCAAAGCTCTTTCTGAAGGTGCCTCAAAATTTAAAGCCATTGCCATCTATGCAAAGGATGGATATATATGTCCGCCTTGCGGAGCCTGCCGGCAATTACTTTACGATTATGCTCCGGATATTGATGTTATTCTTTCCGATGGTAAAGAGCAACAAATAATTAAACTAAAAGAATTGCTTCCATTTGCCTTTGATGATTCTCAGTTAGGAAAATAAATGAGTAAAGGAATATTGATTGGAATAGCCGGTGCCTCCGGTTCAGGTAAAACGTTAGTTTCAAATACAATCATGAAAAAACTGGGTTCGGAAAAAGTGGTCATGATTCAGGAAGATTCATATTATCACGATCTTTCTGAAATTCCTTATGATGAACGTACTGGACGCAACTTTGACCACCCGGATGCATTCGATCATGGTCTTATGGCTGAACATTTGACACAATTGCTGGATGGTAAATCCATTTCTCACCCCATTTATGATTATTCAACACATAGTCGAAAGAAAGAGACAAAAAAAGTAGGTCCGCACTCCATAGTTATATTAGAGGGAATATTGATTTTAAGTGAACCTAAGCTGCGTGATCTCATGGATATAAAAGTATATATTGATACGGCTCTGGATGTGTGTTTTATTCGCCGATTACAGCGCGACATCAAAGAACGCGGTCGATCGGTGGATTCTGTAATCAAACAATACCAGGAAACAGTACGTCCGATGTATCTGCAATTTATTGAACCCTGCAAGCGCTATGCGGATATAATTATTCCACGTGGTGGAAAAAATATGGTCGCTATCGATATTTTACAGACCAAAATTAAAACATTAATTCAACAACATGCCTGATACAGTACGGAGGTTAAGAGTTTAATTATGATGATTCTCAAACAGCATACAGGCTGGATCGAAGTGATTTGCGGTAGCATGTTTAGCGGTAAGACAGAAGAATTGATCAGGCGATTGCGGCG
>JARRPN010000175.1:0-9654 GCA_037382875.1 Calditrichaceae bacterium
GACATTTCGAAATAATATTTAACGATAATTTCAATTTCTTTTTCGGGCCAATTTGCCTTCACATAGAAGTCTTCCTACCTGTTAATTGTATTAACTATCATCAATAAAAAATATAAAAAAGCCGACCGGAACAGATGGTCCGGCCGACAGGAGTGGGAAAAGTAAGAAATATGTATTTAAGGGAAATTTAATCTTCTATTCCTGTGAAAAGGCCAGGACTTGAATTTCAGACGCTGGTATTTCCAACAGGGCATCGCCTACTTCAAAAATGATAGTCTCACTATTACCTGAAATATAGATGCCTTCAATCGTCGAACCATCTATCAGTGTGATTCGGTCCCATTTAGTTGATGTATAATTTGAGGTAATGACCGGCTTTTCAATAACAACATAAGTACGGTATACCGGATCATACCGGTAGTAGGTGCCTTGGTAGGCAAAAAACCGGAAATTTCCAATACGGAAAGAAATATAACCGTAAGGCAGAAAAGAAAAACGGCTACCGATTTTATGATGAGAATGATAACGCTTATAGTGATTCACCCAGGACGGCTTACGATAATGTTTGTGGCTATATGGCTTCTTGTGATACGATCTGTTTTTCAGTTTCGATCGCTCGAGTCCTTTTTTGTAAGTCCTGTTTTTAAAAATATGATGCAAGGCATTTTTCCCGGTATCTTTCCTTTGTTTGTTCTTCCTGAAATTCTTTTTTAAATCACGACGATCGTTATTCTTATTTACGATTTTGCGTGTGACCTTCTTCTCGCTTCGTTTGTGTCCTTTTTTATAAGTTTTGTTTTTATGATTCCGGTACGAGGAGTTTTTCCTGGTCATTTTACTTTGTTTATTCTTTGTTAATTTCTGTTTATTATTACGAACAACCTTCTTTTTATCAACTTTTTTATGAGAAATCCTTTTCTCGCTTTTTCGACGGTCGTTCGATATGCGTGTTCTTTGTGCAAATACTTCGTGTGCGGGTCCGGACAACAAGGCAAGCGTTAGAATCCAGTAAAAACTATTCTTTATTTTAGGCTTATTCATGATGTCTCCTTTCATGAAATTCAACTTAATCAAATTCTATAACATCTTGCCTTGAATAGGTCAACTCTCGTGCCAATGCGATTAATTCAGTTTTGAAGGCTAAAATATCACTAAAATTTAGATAATTATGTAAACAAAGTTAACAATAAGGTATACGAGGTTTGCAGAAAAAATGTCATTGGTCATTGGGTGTTGGTTATTGTTTGTGTTTTCTGGCATAAAATAAAGAGATTAGAAAAACTTGGCGAGGTGAAACGGCCAAAATTCTCACTGTTTGACCCGCCAACCGGCGGGGAGTTTCAGAATTTTAGTGAAACGAATCGTAGAATTTCAAGATTTTTACTGTGAGTCTTGAATTTTTTGGTTCTTTTTGTTTCAAGACAAAAAGAACATATAAATCTTTAATCAGGCCTTGATTTTTTGCTACTTTTTGCCTGTCCGGCTCAAACGGGATCGAGCATAAAGTAGTTAAAGCAAAAAATGTATTCTTTAGTATTATGTATAATCTATGGTATAATATTTTGTCTGTTCATTTTCTTAGATGAAAAAGATAAATATTTATCTGAAAAGAATTTATATTTTTCTTTTACTTTTTGACTGGCCCTTCTGGCCAACACCGGACAGGCCAAAAAGTAATCCCGATGAATCGGGATCGATTTTGACTTTGTCAAAACTAAGTAGAACAACTAATAACAAATAACTATTGACTTCTGACGCCCGAAGGGTGTATGCCTAATGCCTACTCAGCCGCCTGGCAAAGGATCTGTGAACAATATGTCGTTTGCTCAACGTCCCATGGGCCTCCCTCCACGGCGGGAGAATGTTGAACAGGATATACAGGATAACCAGCGGCAGAAGCATGATGGCAATAGAAACCAGCAGTCCCTCTATACCAAGCAGAGTCATTTTATATACGGTCAGTCCGCGGAAACTCTTGGAGAACAGTTGTCCTCCGATAACCACGTTCCAGCGTGTAGCAAATATTCCCACCTGGATCAGGATCGCTGAGAAAAAATATAATATCTTGCGCAGTTCGAAAGGTGTTTTAAATAATTTGGTAACTGCAATAAAAAGTAGGGGTATCACCATGCCGATCAGGACTTGTACAACGATTAGGCTGAAAAAGAGCTTGCCGGATACCAGCTGGGCCAGGATATGGATGGATTCTTCCGATTCGTAAATCCGATGGATAAAATCCAGGATTTCCAGCGAAAAATCCACGATCATAGCATAAAACAGAAAACTGGTCAGCTTATCGATACAGGCTTTATCCAGCTGCTTGGAACGGAACGGCGTGATAATCATATAGATCAGCAGAACCAGGGCGATACCGGATACAATGGCGGAAAATAAAAATACTATCGGCATCAGCACACTGGACCACCATGGATTGGCCTTAACCGATCCGAATATGAATCCGACATAACCATGCAGCAGAAAGGCAGAAGGAATTCCCAGGATCGTAACCACTTTTTCCGCTTTGTTGTCAAAAGCTACTGCCTTATCGGAAATATCATTGGAATATAAAGAAATCAGCCGGTAGAACCAGCGCTTAATACCGGTGCTGGCATTGGCCCACAGAACTAAATCTTTGCGGTAATCAAACCATATTTCCAGAAACAAGACGGCCATCAAATACCAGGCATACACAAATCCAAACATAGCCATGGCTGAGGTCATATTGGGTGTTAAAAATATTTCGAATGATTTTTCCGGGTGTCCCAGGTGCGCAAGAAGCGGCAGGGTAGCTACCAGCATAAAAGCCAGAGCAGTAAGTAGGGCAATCCGGTAGACCGGCTGCAGTTCTTTTACATTAAATACTTTTACAAGTGAGGCCAGAATAAAAGCACCTGCAACAAGTCCGGTGATATATGGATATATTACAATTAGCAGACTCCAGTGCAGTTCTATCTCGTTCGGATATATATAACCGGTGACTTCCTGGAGGAGCGGCGTCAAATGTCTTACAATTTCTTCCACTTAGTTTACCTCCATATCAAGATTGGCATAGTATACTTTTGGCTCCGTATTTAAAGCTGGTTTTAAAATTCCGATTTTATTCATGCGCATAAATCGCACCAGCGTACTTGCTTTTTTATTAACCTCGCCGAAAATACGCGCCTGGGTTGGGCACACTTCCACACAAGCAGGGATCAGTCCTTTTACCAACCGGTGATAGCAGAACGTGCATTTTTCAGCTGTTCGGGTTTCCGGGTGCAGAAAGCGGGCTCCGTATGGACAGGCCTGTATACAGTAACGGCAGCCGATGCAGTAATCGCTGTCAACCAGAACTATGCCGTCCGGTGATTTATAGGTGGCGCCCACCGGGCAAACCTGTACACAGGGCGGATTGTCGCACTGGTTGCATATTTTTGGTACAAAAAAACTGCGTATTATCTGCTTATCTGTCTCCGGCCCGGGTTTAAAGCCTTCGATAGCACCATTAGAAGAGTCTACCTTGCATGAGCCGTCTTCATAAATGCGATACCGTTCAATCCAGCTACGGAAGAAATTGTAAGACATTTGACGCCGCTCCTCCAGGAAGTCACCGGTTATATATATCCGAACGAGATAGAACTATAAACCGCCGCCGTTTTATGGATTGCTTTGATCTATGTTTAATTTGTTTCATTATTCGGTCTCCGGTAAATGTGGATAGTGACACTGCCAGCATACATAACGGGTGTTATGCTGTGTTAAGTCAATCCGGGGAATATTTTTCTCGGTGTCGGCATCTATGCTGTGACAGCCGCCGCAAAATTCCCGGGTCTGTGGTTTGCTGGGTTTTACCGCTCTTGGTCTTAACTTGTGTTCATCCGGTGTTTCATGACATCGAGTGCAGGGCACGTAAACATGTTTGGAAAGCGATTTGGTATTGGCAATTTCTGCATGACAGGCGCTGCATTCTTTAGGTGTCTGCGGGGGGGTCGGATCATGAGGATTGTGGCATTCAATGCAGGCTTTCATCGGGTTATGCGATGCGGCGATTATCTGTGGAAATCCTGTCGGTCGGGAAGGCAGGTACTCATGGCAAAGCGGACAAAAACCACGACCCCTGGGTACTCTTAGTTCAACTTCTTCGCCCTCAATGTGAGCCTCCGCCGGTCCATGGCATACTTCACAGGCTACATTTTTATGATATCCATTGTGTTTTGTATCCACGATATCATCATGGCAGTCATAACAGACCTGGTGTCCTGCGTATTTAGTTTCCATTCCTGCTATATCTTCCAGAGAAGATGCACGGTAGTGACCGTATTTACCAAAATCTGATGGAATTAACAGGCTGCGGATGACAATAAATATCACGATGGAAAGAATGACAACTACAGCGAGACGTTTAATTTGTTCGGGCAGATTTGCCCAGAAAGATTTCATCGAAATAAATCCCCCCTTAATGAGATGAAATTAAATCGGAATATTTCGTTGATTAAATGATCCCTTAAACAGGTTTGGCACGTTCATTTCTGTCGTTTTTCCACATAAATGTATATTCAGTTTCGGCTTGGTTTAATTTTATTGAGATTTTGCTTATCGAGAATTGGGAACGTTATAATAGTACGATATTCAAAATGCGATGTCAAAAATAAATCCGGACATAGAAATACTGAGATTTTTATTTTTTCTGAAGGTGAAGTGATTTAAGCTGCGCTGAGCCTTTAACTATCTGTATCAGAAGCGGTCAACGGCCATTTGGGTTTCGTCAATCATTAATCACTTGTTAAGTTTTGTTTCTTTTGAGATAAGCCAATTGTATCTAAACCGCCTGCAGCCGCTGTGGATTGGATCCTGGGATGCGTTTGATCTCACCCTGTACTTCCATCTCCAGTTTTACTGTTGTGGTATACCACGGCACCGAGCCGAGTTTTTGTAATGCATTCGGATCCATGGACTTTTCAACCAGAAAGGAAAGATCCTTAAATAACACCCCTTCTTTGCTGTTTTTAACAATTTCCAGCACCAGATCGTGCACCAGGTTGAATTTCCATTTTTTAATCCGGGTTGGTTTTTTGCCTGGAGTGGGGGTCCGGCAAATAATAAGTTCTTCGGAAGGTTTCATAATGGATTCCTTTAAAGAAAATATTTTATATCGTTTAATAAAGCGGATTTATGATCCACATTTGATTTTAACGGGTAGAGAAATACGATTATTTCAGGTATGGATAATTTATGTCTTCTATCATATACAGGATAAAATCTACAGTCACCAGTCAATGGTCATTTGTTCTAGTTGCTGAACAGAAAATAGAAATCATTAGTAATCTGCCGTTTCCCTATTTTCTCATTTCACTCTTCTAGTTTCTGGTTACTCATGACCTGTCACTTATTGGTTATTTAATCAATAGCATTCGTTTTGTTTGTACAAATTCTCCAGCCTGCAGGCGGTAATAATATAGACCGCTGGGATATTCATTTCCATTCCATGTCACTTCATGGAATCCGGCGCTTTGCTTTTGTGAAATGAGCGTGCATACTTTTTGTCCAAGAAGGTTAAAAATGGATAAATCTATATCCTGTACGAGCGAATAATCATTCGCCCCAACATTGTATTTGATAGTTGTTGTTGGATTAAAGGGATTTGGATAATTCTGGCTCAGGAAAAATTCAAGATCGTGTTGCATACGATTATCAATACCGGATGGAAACTGAGCAAGTCGCAGCTCTCCGTAAGCAAAAGGGCCATAACTCCAAAGATACCCATCTACTAGTGGTGATAAACGCTCTGCCTCTTCCGGCCAAAGCCCATTAAACTCCGCTTCTAGATTATCCCATACAAATATTAGAAGATTAATAAGATCACCGCCTGACGCATTAAGTGGTATCGTATTAAAGTCCATACTTATTTCATATTGAATATTTCCTGAGGAAAGTGATATTGCCTGATCAGTACCTGTTGGTGAGATTTCTTCATCACCAGTCAGATTATCAGGCCATGTTCCCGATAGTCCCATATATGTACTTGCCGTCATCGTTGAAGCATTATCCCAATAAAACCTAATCATACCTTCCGAACTGGTTGCAGTCGCTGGCCATTCTCCATCATGATTTGCATCTAAAAATATAGAACAATTATCCCAATCATCTAATGTTTGATCGGGTGCATTGTCAACAGCTATATATAAGGTGGTACTATTGTTCATGATATATAGTGTTACATTTTCCTCTTGTCCCGTGTGAGTTATGTCTATGCTTTCTGCGTCTGCCCATTCTTCTGTATTTATCACACCATCGATAGTCGGAGGTGAACCCGTCCAGTCTGAATTTATATAAAGTCCATCGGTTATCGCCTGACCCTGAAAAGCCTCCGAGTATTCACTTTCACCCTCATCGTAAACAGCAGTCACTCTATAATAATATGTCTGACCGGGTGAAACCGAATAGTCTCTAAAATATTGATGTGTAACTCCGGAAGTAATTTGAGAATATGATTGATTCAAATATTGGCTTCGATAAATATTGTATCCCGTGAGCGCTGCAGACTTTTCAGGCCGTAATATTAAATTGTTTTCTTCTAGTGCTTTGCCTCCCTGATTTTCAGGAACAGCCCAGGCCATTGGGATGGAATTGTGATAACCATCCAGGACAACAAAATCAGATATTGGTGTTTGTGGTATCTCTGCGAGAGGTTGTACATTATCAAGAAAAATCCCGCCATATACACCTTCTAAACCTTCAGGGTAATTAAAACGAAGACTAATCCAGCTGAATGGGGCTAAATCAGCTGGGAAAACGGTTGTAATTTCCTGCCAGCCGCTTCCAGTCCAAACATCGAGCGGTTCATCTACCAGTTGTCCATGTCCGGTCGTAAGTTCCACATAGGAACCGGGAAAAGGATCGCCCGGCCACATATCACCTAGAAAAAGCAATTGAGCTGTCCAGCCTGCTGCATTCTGCCATTCAGTGCTACCGGACAGATCCGGTGATCTGAATTCAAATTCTATTGATTCAGGCGAATCTACAACTTCTACCGGAGTCTGTATACTAATGGAGCCAAGATTATTATCCAGTTCATCGTAAGGAAAATCCGGATAGTCAACGTAATCATCCCACACAAAGATAACGCCATCCCAATTATTATAAGGATCATTCATATGCCATGTCCAACCCTGTGAAGTACCATCATCAAAATTATAGGTCTGGCCCAAAACCGGTGAACCAATACCGAAATAAACTATTAAACTCAAGATGACAAAAATATTTTTGAACTTATATTGTTGACCGAAATTTTTAGAAAATAATTTATGCATAGTACCTCCCATTTATTGAATTATTTACATGTATTCAACATGGATATATATTCAATATATACCACACAAAGAATTCAATTAAAAAAATATAACATAACAAAATGAATTCTAAATCCCATTATTAAATAGATGATCAGACTAGTACAATGCTTCATTCTTCTTTTAAATACGTCACAGGAGGAGAGGTTTAAATGTCTTTCTCGCAACTTTTTTAATTCTGTTAACAATACAGATTCTTAAGCTGGCACACTTTTTCAAATTAAGAGGAATATATTTATCAGAAAATCGAAAATTTCCACAACGAATCCGCAATCGATATATTTAATATACAACGATCAATATCCGATATACAAGTAATTTATAAGGTTTCATTATTTTCGGGCGTATCACTTAGCTCAGAAAATATTATTCTTTCTCCATCGCTTCCAGTACCCGTTCTGCGGTTACGGGCAATTGAAGAACACGTGCTCCAATCGCATCGAATACGGCATTGGCAATCACAGCACCCATGATGATAATAGCCGGTTCGCCGCCGCCCTGTGCTGGTTCATCCTGGGCATCGATGATGATGGTCTCTATTTTTGGCAGCCATGAAAATCGTGGTATCTCATATGTATCGAAATTGCTGTCCAGGACCATACCGCCTTTAAAACTAAGATCTTCTGCAAGCGCATAACCTAATCCCATGGTGATACAGCCCTCCATCTGAATGGTGGCGCCCTGCGGATTAACTGCCAGTCCCATATCCTGTGCACAGACCACACGTTTCACAGTGATCTTCCCGCTGGTTTTATCAACATCCACTTCGGCCATACTAGCAACTGAAGTGCCCGCATCAATGCCACAGGCTACACCATAACCATGGCCGCTTGGTGCTTTTGCTGATTTCCAGCCGAATTTTACAGCCGCTGCTTTAAGTACATTACGCATTTTTTTACAAGCGGAATTCTACCGGATCCATACTCGCGGCATTCGCCATAATATCAATATGAGATTCCCTGGCAAAGGTATTGGTATTATTACCGGGCGCCCGCCATGCACCGGTTGCAAAGGGATGTGTTCCGGGTCCGCCGACCCAGCCAGAACTGTGGGCCATCGTGCTGGAATTAGAAATGGTATAAAAATGCTCGGAGCCCCTTGATCCTGCAAAGTAAGTATGATAATCCCAAAGACAAAGCTGTCCTTGTTTATCAATACCGGATTTGATTTTGACAATTGCAGCCGGGCGGAAAGAATCATAGAAAAATTCTTCCTGTCTGGTCCAGGCTACCTGCACTGGTTTCCCAGTCAGTTTTGACAAACGGGCTGCTTCCACAACCTGCAGATTTCGTGTTTTACCGCCAAATCCGCCGCCAACAAAGGGTGAGATGATATGCACATTATTAGCAGGAATACCAATTGCTTCGGCAACTTCATCTTTAGCGGGAAAAGGTGTTTGTGAAGACGGCCACACGGTAGCTTTATTTGCTTCCACATGGGCTGTGGCAGTGTGAGGTTCNNNTTTTTTCGATGATGGTATCGGCTTCTTCTTCGCCTTTCTTCAGATCGCCATTCTTACTAACTGTTTCTCCCTTGGGTGCAACCTTGAGCAAATGATCAAAGATGGTATTCTGATTCAGGCTGGATTCAGGAGTATCATATTCAGCCTTAATTTTGGATAAGGCCTTATCAGCCACATCTGGATATTTATGTAAAACTGCAATCAGATCTTTTTCCTCGATAATCTCTGTGCCTTCTATTTTCCTTGCTTCAGAAAGATCAACTGAAATCATTTTGGAATCATGGGATGGCGGACGTAGAATTCTGGCATAAAGCATTCCTGGCAGTTGTATATCACCGGCATATTTTGCACGCCCTGTTACTTTTTCCAGTGCATCCTGTCGCGTAAAAGATTTTCCCATAACCTTAAATTGATCCGATGTTTTTACCGATGCTTTATCGGAAGCATACGAGCAATTTTTTTACCTTTCGCCAACTGTGCATAGGTGACTTTATTGGTTCGATTAGTTGTATCATACACGACACCATTCTCAACAATTAACAGTTTTAATGGTTTATTAAGTTGTTCGGCAGCCAGCTCCAGCAATATGCGACGGCCTTCTGCTCCGGCAGCCCGTAAAGGTGGACCGAAAAACCGCGTTGACATACTGCCAAATGTACCCATATCCCAGGGACAAAGATCCGTGTCACCCATTATCATATCAACCGATTCCAAGGCAACATCCAGTTCATCAGCCAGCATTTGTGCCAGCGATGTGATGATACCCTGACCCATTTCGATTTTTCCTGTAAAACAGGCAACTCGTCCATCCTCACCGATACGCAGAAAAGCATTAAAATCGGTAGGCATAGGCGGTCTGCCTCT
>JARRPN010000176.1:0-4911 GCA_037382875.1 Calditrichaceae bacterium
TTTGCCTGTAACTATTTTCTCTGGATAAAAAATTTTACCCCAATCTGGCTGAGGATCTATTATTTTTAGAATAGAACTGATAATAAAATAACAGATTAAAAAGAAAATCAAAAATATTGATACTATAACAATTCTTTTCATAATTATAAACTATTATTTTTGTCTCTGAATTATTTATTGATATATATAAATCATATACATTTTAAATTTTGAAAATTTAAATTATTATTTCTACAAATACTAATTCTATCCCCCAATATAATTATTTACTTAAAAATTTAAAAGTATAAAAAAACTATATAATTAGCTATGAAATTATAAAATAAAAACAATATTTTTGAATTAGATTGTTATACAAGATACAAAACATCCTGATCTATTATCGGGATTGCATCTTGGGCTATCATGAGAAGTTTAGATATACTGTATACAAAAAATCCAGATATGAAAATCTTTGGGCTTTTTTCTTTTTGTTAAAACTCCCACATATTGTAAATTTGCTCATTCTTATTTTATAAGGAAAATAGAATGCGACCCTGCTTAATCATAGCACTTTGTATTTTATTACAATATTGTGGAAAAAGAGAAACACTTCCTGAAGATTTACTGGGATATACCTTGGTTAAAAATATATCCGGAACTGCAGCTCAAAAAACGGTAAACCAGATTCATCTGAATCCTGTAACTGATACAAATAATGAAATCGGATATTATGAGAAAGGTGATGATAAAGCAATCATCTATGTTACTAGTTATAAAACAGATGATGATGCAAAGACTGATCTTATAAAAATGATAGAAAAAATTTCACCTCAAAACTCAGTTTTTGTAAATGGTGGACAAATTGAGATAAATGAAATTAAAATATATCGTTATTTTGGTATGGGCCAAACACATTTTGTGTTCAGAATAAAAAACAAATTATTCTGGATTTCAGTGGATACGATGATTGCTAGAGAATTTTTAGACACATATCTCAAAAAAATCTGCTAAAGAATATTTATTTATTAGACATTTGATCTAGATTAAAAGAAATCCCACTCTTTATCCATCGTCCGGGCAGGGAAATCGAATGCAGATCTTCATATTTATGATTTAAAAGATTGCTGACATCAAGGTGCAATTTAACATATTTGCTAACCTGCCATGTCAGATTTGCATCCAGCAGATACCGCTTGCCGAACTGAATTCGATCCTCAAGTCGAAACAATGTGTTAAAAACAATCGCTTTGGAATAGATATAATAATTCATTCCAATTGCAACCTTATGCCGCAGATGATTTATAACATATTTAGATAATAAATCTAGCTTCTCTTTTTCAGAATCAAGATATGTATAACTCAAATTTACATAATTTATACAAAGAATTTTGCTATTAAAAACATCTGAATATTTGAGATCAAATTCAAATCCATTTGTATTTAGTCGAGTAATATTTGTTACCTGCCAAATGCTGTCGGGCGTTTGCCAGACCCAATCGATTAAATTTCTGCCTTGTCTTCGAAAAATAGTCATATCGGCTTTAATCATATTGTTGGTATATCGACAGCCGACTTCAATATTTGTTCCTTTTTCAGACTTTAAATCTTTATTGCCTCGGTTGGCCGGATCCCTGTAGTACAATTCTGTGAAGGTTGGCGTCCGGAAAGCAAAGCCCACAGATCCATAAAAATTGGTTTGATCAGAAAGTTGATAACTCATTTCAATGCCGGGCCAGAGTTGCCAATTTTGTCTGGCATAACGGTATACAGTGGATCCTAAAGTAAACATGACCTTTTGTATCGATAGTTGATGTTCAATAAATAAACCATATTTATTCTGTTTATGTGAACCCAGATTATTACTTTCGATCGTTTCTCTAATAAATTCTCCACCAATCGAAGTATTTCCTATACCACTATATTTAGTTAAATGTAAATCAACACCATACACATTAGTGTAATGATGGTTATGATAAAATGCTGGATTATCTCGATTGAGCATGAATTCATCAGTATGATATCTATAAAACAGACTGCTTGTATAATGAGTTGAAAATATTGTTCCTCGCAGTCTACTTTTAAAGAATGATGTTTGTGTTCGTTCCCATTGCTTTGGAAATGCCGGGTGGTAAAAACTATTGGCTCCAAATTTTTTATCCGATAAGCCACTGGTAAAGCTTAGGTTGTGTGTATCAAATATATAATTAAAATTATAAGAAGCGGTTTTAATATCAAAATCCGTATTTTTTCGATAGCCATCTGATGTTTTTTGTGCTAATGAAATTCGATGACCACCAGAAAACATGGGTATTGATATGGATAACTGATTATTGAATAGTTGATGCTGCCCGACCGTATTTGATAGATATATTCCTAAATCCTTGCAATCTTTAGTGATAACATTGATCACACCACCAAAAGCATTAGGTCCATATAATCTTGAACCGGATCCTTTTAATATTTCAATTCTTTGGATATCATTAAAAGTAATCGGGAGATCCATTAAATGATGACCGGTTTGAGGATCACTCATTTTAATGCCATCAACTAAAATCAAAGACTGCTCAAAAGTGCTGCCACGAATACTCAAATCAGCCTGCACTCCCTGAACACCACGTTGCTGAAAATCAATACCGGTATAGGATTCTATTAGTTCTTCAATTGTATTTGCGCCACTTTTAACAATGGCATCCCGATCGAGCACAATAATACTGCGACTTACAGAAGGAAAATTGGTGGGAATTCGCGAAGCAGTAACGACAATATTCTCATCCAGATTATAAATGATAGTACTATCTTGAGCATAAGAACTTTTTACTAAAAGTATAAAAATAAAAACAAATACTCTATCAAAGATTCTAGCTTTCAAACTTCATTCCTGTACAAATCTATTTTAAAAAGGGCAGAACTTAAGAGTAGAAGCATTATAAATCAATAAATTCAATTTGAATTTTAATCGAATTCGTCTAAATTTTCATCAAATATTTTAAGAATAAAAAATATGATTTATTTATTGATTGTATCGCTGGTTTGGGCATTTTCTTTTGGTATTATAAAAGGCCAACTGACTGATCTGGACTCAAATTTTGTTTCTTTTGCACGAATGGTTTTATCGTTCATAATATTTTTACCCTTTATTCGACTCAAAAGAATATCCGTTAAGCATATCTTTCAACTGATATTTTTAGGCATGATACAGTTTGGATTGATGTATGTGGCATATATATTGGCGTATCAATATCTGAAAGCGTATCAGATAGCCTTATTCACTATATTAACACCCATTTATGTAACTTTTATTAACGATGCCATTGAAAAACGATTTCATGTTCGATTTTTGATAGCAGCCATATTTACCATTCTCGGATCAGGTATTATTGTACTATCAGATATCAGCTGGATTGAGCTAAGCATTGGATTCTTTCTGATGCAGATTTCCAACATTGCTTTTGCCTTCGGGCAGGTTTACTATCGTAAATTAATGAAAGAGCTACCGGATAAAACAGATGCTTTAGTTTTCGTATATTTGTATTTTGGAGCCGTTCTATTAACAGGCATATTTTCATTGATCACGACGGATTATTCTAATCTTATTCTCACCCAATCACAAATTTTATCCTTAATTTATTTAGGTGTCATTGCATCAGGAATTTGTTTTTTTCTATGGAATATAGGAGCCCGAAAAACAAATGCTGGTACGCTATCAGTATTTAATAATTTAAAAATTCCACTGGCCATTCTTGTTTCATTATTGTTCTTTAATGAGACAGTAAATTTGTTAAGAATTGTTATTGGTGGAGTAATTATTCTATTTGCTATGATTATTGCAGAAAAGGATTGGTATATGAAGATAAAAAGAATGCCTTCCCGATGAGAAGGCATTAAAAAGAATTACTCAGCCAATTTTTCAAATCTTGTAAGTTGTTCCTGATAAAATTTTCTTCCTGGCGATTCCTTGATAGCTAATTTTGTTACTTTAACAGCTTCCTTTGGTTTACCTTTGAGATTTACAATTTCGGCCAGCGTATCCAGGATCATAGCTTTTTCACCTCCCGGTTCAGCCAGCTCAGCTCCCATTCGAGCTAATTTCTCTGCTTCATCCAGATTAATCTTATGTTCAAAACACCACCAGCTAAATGTGTTCAAATCACCGGCATTCTCATCCCACCCTTCCGGCATACTTGCTTTTTTTAATTCAATAGCTTTCTCAGTATTTTTATCGATATAAATTGTATACAATATATTAATTGCATCTTTTTCTCTTTGAAAATCTTTATCGTCAATTTTAGCGTAATAAACTTGCCCTTTTTTTATAAAATCTAACAAATCCTTATTTTCTGCATCTTTGGTAATAAGGTTACTCATATAATAATAAATCCGACAAGTTTGGTCTTGCTGAAGATTCTTCGAAGTGAGAGCATTCTTTGCAGAATTTTTTAATTCGTCAAGAATAAATTGTCCGCGATTAAATCCATAATAATAACATTGAAAAATATCATATGCATATTCTTTTGAGCCATTATCATTTAATTTTTCAGCTTTTTTATAATAATTTACAGCATTACTATATTCTCCACGTGAATCATAATAATTTGCCAGGGCATCAGCCGTTGAAACATCAGGATTTGTCTCAAATCTTTCAATTTTCTCTTCGATGGTTGTAGGATCCGCCAGTCCGGCTGCAATTGATTCTATAAAAAACTCTTTTTCATAACCTATCCATCGATATAAAGTCTGTGTTTCAGCATTTACAAGAACGAAGGTAGGATATCCCAGAACACCAAAAGATTTGGCTAATTCAGGGCCGTCATTTTTCTCACAATCAACAGTTAAAAGAATGACATTATTTAATTTTTTAATAAGTTCTTCATCTGTATTCGCTGCACGAGCGAACGCTTTACAACTGCCTCACCAATCAGTCATAAAATC
>JARRPN010000177.1:0-8391 GCA_037382875.1 Calditrichaceae bacterium
CTTATTATGTGTATCAGCATGATATGGTTAAGGGATTAGAAGAGATGCGAACACGTGTTGCTGATTCACTTGAATTGGAGAGGATTGTACGTGGAGCAACTGCCGGGTTTAACACTCCATTATTCGTTATGGATGCTCCGGGTGGTGGTGGTAAAAGAGATTTACATAGTTTTGATTATTATGATGAACTCACTGGTATCTCAGTCTATCGTAGTCCAAGTGTCGATGATAGTAAAATTTATCTTTATTATGATCCCATCGATCTTTTGCCTGAAGCAGGTAAGAAACTCTGGACAGATCCTAAGAAGCATAATGATTTAATTAATGATGCAATCCTGCATTCTGGTTATAAGGAACTGGAACCTGCCCTTTAGAATTTTATGCATATAATAGATTTTTTTATTTTTGGAATTTATTTTTCAGTCGTCCTGGCTGTTGGGGTATATTTTTATCTTAAAAACGAAAGCCGGGATGATTATTACGTCGGGGGTCGTGATATATCTGCATCTCACGTTGGGCTTTCCATTGTGGCAACGGATGTTGGGGGTGGATTTTCTATAGGTCTAGGTGGATTAGGATTCCTGATGGGATTATCGGGAAGCTGGCTCTTATTTACCGGATTGATCGGTGCCTGGTTAGCCGCAGTACTTATCATACCTAAATTGAAAACTATGGATATGGAAGACGGCTTACTTACCTATCCTGATTTTCTTGCAAGGGTTTATAATAGAAAAGTAGCGCTTTTTGCTGCACTTATTTCCGGTTATTCATAATGGCGGCGATTATTTTATTATACACCGTTTTAGGTGGAATAAAAGCGGTCATATATACGGATACCATTCAGTGGATCATTTTATTAAGCGGATTATTGTTTGCGGGCCTCCCTATTTTATGGTTTAAGCTTGGTGGTTGGGATACTATTTCAGCCTCTTTACCGGCTAATCATTTTTCTTTACTAAATATAAAACCCATTACTTTTATCAATTGGTTTTTTACAATTGTACCAATCTGGTTCATTGCTATGACTTTATATCAAAGAGCATTTGCCTGCAGAAATGTAAAAGAAGCCAAAAAAGCTTTCTTCATGGCAGGTGTATTTGAATATCCCTTAATGGCATTTATGGGAGTAAGTCTCGGATTATTAGGCCGGGTGGTATTTCCTGATGCTGATCCGGAAATGGCCTTACCCATGTTGTTGCGTGATTATTTGCCTGTAGGTGTATCAGGTTTTGTGCTTGCTGCTTACTTTTCTGCAGTGATGTCAACTGCTGATAGTTGTTTAATTGCCTCCTCTGGTAATTTTGTAAATGATTTAATAGAAAAATTCGTCAAAAAAGAACTATCGCATAAAGCTATGGTACGAATTTCACAAATTGTTACTCTGGTGGTTGGATTATTGGCTTTAGTGCTGGCTTCCTCATTTAATACTATTTTGGATTTAATACTGAATGCTTACGCCTTTATGGTATCCGGATTATTTATCCCAACTGTGGCAGCATATTTTTTAAAAAAACAAGATTCATATGCAGCTTTAACAAGTATGATATTGGGCGGCACAACAACTATTATTCTAATTGGATTTAAAACAAATATTATATTTGGGCTAGACCCAAGTATAATTGGAATTAGTGTATCTTTACTATCGTTTTTGATAGTAAGATGGATCAGGACTAACAGGTAAGAAAAGAATGGAATACGATAAAATAGAAAAAATTAATAACAGTACGATTCAGCATGGAAAAAACAATAATAGAATATATTTAATGAAATTGGATAAGAAGGATTATCCTGAAATAATTAAAAAACTTAATTCTATTGCAAAGAAAAATGAATACACAAAAATTTTTGTGAAGATTCCCAACTGGGCCATTGATGAATTTAAAAAGGAAGGATATAACCAGGAAGGGCATATCCCTAATTTTTATAATAATAAAACAGATGCCTATTTTTATAAGCAGGTATTTGAATCGTATCCATTCCCGATATTTAATCCTGAATTTATAAAAACTACAATGAATGATAATGTTGTTTATTTTGGCATATATGACAAACATAATTTAATTGCCGCCGCATCATCCGAAATGGATGTTAAATCACAAAATGCAGAGATGACCGATTTTGCAACCTTGCCCGATTATCGTGGACATAATTTGTCATTAACTCTTCTTAGGGAAATGGAAGCTGAAATGCGCCAACGTAAAATAAAAACACTTTATACAATAGCCCGCTCACATTCACCTGGTATGAATATCACATTTGCCAAGTTAAATTATTCCTATTCCGGCACTCTGATTAATAATACTGATATTTTTGGGAAGATTGAAAGTATGAATATTTGGTATAAGAATTTAACCAATTAGCAATAATATTAATTACCAATTTCTGGATACGGAAAGCTATTATCTAGCATTACTTTCATCAACTTTTGTATTATATTAAAAAATGTATAAATAAAATAAGCTTTACAGAATTAATACTTTTCTGTAAAGCTTATTTATAAATATTCTATGCAAATAACTACATATCTTCTAATATACGATCCGCTCCAAGTACAGCAAACATAAAATAGCATGGTGCTGTGATAATATATTCCCGCTCCTGCCATAAAAACGGCCAGTGTTTATCTTCAGCTAAATCCGGACTTACTAAATTCACAGCTGCCCAGAAAGTTCCGCCAGGGATATAGCTCCAGTCAGCGCGGTTTGTACCATAGGCAACTGTAGGTGAATTAACACCCACTCCTGAAACAAGACTACCTGTTGTTGAACCCGGCCGACAGCCAAGAAGATAATTGATATATCTAAATAAAGTCTCTGCCGGATATAAATCAGGCCAATATTTATGCATATAATATGAACGGAATGCAGAATACTCAGCGCCTCCTAACCTGGATCCAAAGGGTGATTGAGCCATCATTCTCTCAGCCATTGGTTTGGAAGCTAAAGCTGCTGCATTTACCGAATCCTTAAATGCCTGGCAATCAATATGTTCCAATACACGACCAAAAGATGGAGCGGTCCACATAAATCCTGCACTAATCTCTGAACTCATTTCACACAACTGATCTTTATATTCTTGTTTTCCGGTTGTAATAACAAGCTCTATTAGTGTCTGAATTTTCTGTGTGTTTCTTCTTCTCCTGCCTTGAGATAAATTAGCATCTTTATTTCTATCCCATACTATTTCTGCTACTTGTAAACATTCTTTAGCAAGATCAGGATCATTATCCTTAAGCACGCGGGATGCAATAGCTAATGCAGTTGCACCAATAAGCTTATGGTTTGGATTCGTTTCCATAAAAACCAAACGATCATCAAGACCGGGTACTACAACTTCAGTTTCAGCATGATTCATTTCAGGATCATATATATTTGAGTAACGGTTTGCAACTTTTTTATACCATAGTTCATCTTTATTTGCTGCTTCTTTAAGCAGTTTATCATCACATACTTTGTTATCTGTATGTGTTGAAGCATCACCTAAATGTACATACTGTCTTAAAGATGGTGCTATAATACCTCTAAGTTTCATCGTAGTCTATTCCGAATTCCTCATAAGTTAATGCTAACGCGATCACAGTTTGTGCCTGAGATTCAATCCGTAAATCATAATCACCGGCATCATGCCATCCACCAACATTCAAACCGGGTACATGTTCTAACGGTTTATACTTGGTGAGGGTTGAAGTCTCCTCGAGGTTATCATATCCATCGAAATGACGGATATTCAGTGGCATCATCAAAGCATCATCCAGATGACAGGCGCCATGCCAGACCCGATATTTCTGATTGACACGCATGTGACACATCTGAATCGGTACAAAATACTCAATGGTAGGCTGCCAGACATGACGTTTATACACATCATTATTTATTGTAAATACATTGGATGTCAAATCGCCATACTTGGCCATATACATACCTTCTTCAGTAACATCAGTAAAATCCAGAGTTAAATACTCATATCGAAGATAGCGGCCCCATTTTTCAGGCATTTCATCTTTAATATTTTTTGTTGTGCCATCTTCATCAAGTTTTAGCAAGCTGATATTCTGAATATTTTTATCATTTTTATCCAGTTCAATAAATACTGTTTTAGCCTGTTTGGGATGATATCCAACCTGACTGATATGTATTACCGGTGGGTCAATCCAGCCCGGAATCACATTGGGAGAAATTTTCCATTGTACAGCACCTTTGGTCGCTCCGGCGGGGATTAAAGAACGGACTACAAACCAGCCATTGTTATGTTTGAAACTACCGTCCAATAGTTGCAGAGTGGAATTTTCACTTTCGATAACCATACGCATCTTATCATCTTCCGGCGCAATCACCAGTTTTTTTCCGGTGGCAAACGGTACTTGTTCAGCTTCATTTGTCTCATTAAAGTATGCAGGGCCATGGGCTTGTCTGGCAAAAACACCGGCACTGTCATCCATAAAATAGGTTTTACCATAGAGATCTCCCGGAAACAATTCCAGGGTATAACCTACCCGATTTAACCATTCATCGGGAATTGGTTTGTCCAGATCAACAGAAATTGTAAATGTTTTACCTTCTGCCTTTACGCTGACTTTATAATTGATATCAAGATCCGGATAAATTATTGGATTAAATCCTTTTCTATTTCTACTTTCATTTGGATAGCTGCAGGGCAGACTGATAACATTATTATCTTTATCGACAACACGGCCTTCTAATTGAACACCCTGCGGACTGACGCCTCGAGCTTCATAACCTACACCAAGTTTTGGTAGTGGCTGCCATTGACCTGGAGATGGACTGAGTCTCAGTTCACCATTTGTTGCAACACGGACACCATGCTGGATAATTTCGACGCCACTCTGATGTCCTTCAGCAAATGTATTATTATATACCAACACATTGAGCCCCGGCATCTCGAAATAACTGCCTTCACCTATGGTTAAGCCTTTATTGTTTGATTGCGAATAAGCATCATTAAAAGAAAATACTGTTAGAACTAATATAGCTGTACAAAATTTGAAACTATAAAACCATTTGTTCATAAAAAATCCCCTTATATAAAACATTAATTAATTTTTAGTTGTTAGTTTTCTATTATCTTTGCTGCCCAATCCCGCATTTTTATCTCAGCTTGATCTGGAAAATCAGGCATCTTGATTCGTCCCGTATTATCAGATTTTATATCCATTTCATCTTTCCATATACCCATAATTGGATCGTACCATTGAAATGTGTATTCATTATTTGGCTTAAAATTACTTAATTCTGGTAAGACGGCATTATTTTCAAAGTATAATAGTGCTAGCTTCTTATCAGAAGTCTGCATCATATATGACCAACCATCCAATCCCATATCTTCACTTTTCGGCGCTTTTTGAGGATGAATATTTTGTGTGGCTGGCTGCAAGTCCTGATATTTTGTGCCCTCTGATAAAATAAACGCTTTAAGATATTTCATATAGTTAGCCGATTCATATTTCATGGCATCCCATATATGTGGTCGTGCCCCTTCCGGTTCACCAGTTGTTGTAATATCATAAGCTGCCGTTCCATGTACATGGCCTGATAATCCACCTGATAATACCGATCCATACATCTGCGCTCTTGAAAAATAATTATCACGTTCAGAATTAACGGGAGGGTGCTCGCCACTAGGTGGATTAATTTCATGATGCCAGCCGGTATAGTAGGGTTCAAAATTTATCGCCGGATAGGGCGGTTTAAGATTAAACAGTGTCTCGATAGCTTCACCAACACGATGATCTCTTGGTTTATTCCCTACACTATGCATAGTCAACCAGGGACAATTATCACCATGACCGAATTGTAAATAGGTGGAATTATTTATTAGCGTTGTATGAATTTGCCCAAAGGGTAGCGGGCCATATTTCTTTAAATGATACGTTAAGGCCTCATTAAACTCATCGGCCGTTAAGCTGTATTCTTTGGGAATCCAGTCAAGATGAATTCCGCTGAATAAAAAATTATACGCGCCATAACGCGATATTAAATATTGTACATACCGTGCATAGGTTTCATTAAAATCGAAATAAGCTTTCCAGGTCGGACACATATCACGGCGAACAGTCTCCAGCAAAGGAACAAATCCCTGGTCTGATAGATACTGCATTTTCTTATCTAGACTCTGAAAATATTCCGGAATAATATGATTAAAATCTGCCACCCCGGGATGTTCATCAGACATTTGAAAGGGTCGGTTACCATATTCATCACGCATATCTTTAGCTGTTAAACTGCTGTCCTTTGTAAAATAACCAAATTTTTCCCAGGCGTTTCTTACATAAATTCCATTTTCATCCGCATAAGTGCTGGGATTTATGTCGGAATCCCAGTTTGGAAAAGAAGCAATCATACTAACCGAATTGAATCCTTGTGATTTTCTATATTGAACAGCATCTTCGAATCCTATGCCCGGAGCAGGAACATAATTCTCGTCCGGCCGGGAACTCCGAAATGGCAAACGCCAGGTTGTCCCTGCCAGCCAGGTATCTCCGACCATAAAAAACGGCGTTCCATCAGCATATTGCAGCGCATGACCATTTGGGGAAGCCCTTACAAAACCTCTGTGATTAGGATTAGCCTTTTTCTCATTTTCAGACCAGTCTATCGCAGTAAACTGGCCCGTTTTTCCATTTAAACCATTATCGTCTGGCTGATTTGATCCGCTCTTCCAGCGCCATTTTCCAGGCCCTGTAGCAACAACTCTAATTTTATATGTATTGTTTCCATCCCAAAATCCATATATGCGTTTGGAAAAATCCGGACCATTTAGTTCAACCCAACAGGTTACATCCGTATAGTAATTATCATATGTCTGTTCAGCGCGAAGGGAAATTTCCTGCATTTCCCAGGTATGCGTTTGCTTATCTGGTTCTTCTGCGATTAATGCATTACATATTAGCAGAGAAATAGTAAAAAAATTTATAAATAAAATTTTCATAAGTGCTCCCAAAAAAATTTACGACTTTTTATCAAACTTTTCCAAACATATTATTTGATCAGAATCATTTTATTTTGGTGTACAAATTTGCCTGCTTCTAAGCGATATACATAGATACCGGAAGCCAGATTGCTCGCATTAAAAGTGTATTCATATTGACCGGCACCTAATTTCTTATTCACAAGCGTAGTAATTTGCTGACCTAATGAATTATAAACTTTTAACGTAACCTTTCCGGCTTTAGGAATTGTAAAGTTAATAACTGTTTTCGGATTAAACGGATTCGGATAATTTTGTTGTAACCGGAACTTCCGGGGAGGCTCTTGTTGTGTAGTTTGAATACCGACCGGCGGGATTGTGATTGAGCCATCCAAAACTCCGGCGATATAAGCATATTCATCTGCTTTTTGAGCTTTCCACGTTTCATATTCAGTTGGGAACCAGTTCAGGTCTCCAAGCGGAAAGCCGCCAAGACCGGCTGTCTTCAAATCAGAATCAGTATAAGAAAGATCAATGGGAATGGGGAAATCAGCATGAACAAAATTGGTAGCCTCCGGATTAGTCGGTTGACGCCAGGATGTCAGTGGACTTCTGTAGGATGTGTCAACGGTGGCTAAGGCATAGGCTTTTACTACGGCAAGCTGAGTTGTAAATAAATTATCGGTATCTGCAAAATCAGGTAATTGATTATACCATTTACCATTTGTGAGGAGAGGATAAGTTGTAGAATCGGCAAACATCTCTTGAGTTCTTGAGTTCATGGTTATCATCTGGGAGACCCACTCTGTACTGCCATTAATACTATCCGAATTCAATGTTGAAACGATGTCGGAAAGAGACGAATCCCAGTACGCCAGGTTTCTGTCGGCATAAAAACTTGCGCCATTGGCCTGGAAAGTAGAATCATCCCGCAGATTAACAAGGCCCATGGGCAGGCCATCTTCATCAACTTCACCTGCATCAGCAGTATAAAGGACAGGGCAATAAGCTTGTAACTGAACATTTACAAAGATATTATTGGTGACACTCATATTCGCCGTATTTCCGTTATTCATAAAAACATAACCGGCACAGTCAATAAAGTCATTGTGATTGAAGACTACTTTACCAGTGGTCCACCCTTTTCTAAATCTGTACAAGGAACCCTGTGTATTCACGTGTGTACAGTTTTCAACAACAAGTGTATCCTGGTGAGGAGCATAACTATTATTAAAATCTGTAACACCACCGTTTCGACGGCAGCTATGACCAGACAAATTTACAAAATAATCGTTTGTAAAAAATATTCTTGAATCTGCAGGCGGACCTCCAACCCATGTCCACCAGGTATGCTCCATAATGCAGTTATCTACCTGTAGTCTCATGCCGGGTCCGTTAAAATTAAAGAATGCCCAGCCACAGGTGTTGCCGCTAAGATTACCAATTTCAAGATCGACATTTTTAATT
>JARRPN010000178.1:0-7182 GCA_037382875.1 Calditrichaceae bacterium
GATTGATCCTTTCCGAACTGTGCACAAAGGTATAAGCCAATATTTTAAACACCCAAAGATAGTCCAGATTTTTGATCGTTATGCAACCTATAATGGTTCTGATCCTTTTAAAGCGCCGGCAACATTAAATATTATTCCTTATGTTGAGTATGTTCTCGGCAGCTTCTACATCAAAGGCGGTATGTACCGTTTAATTGAAGAATTAGAACGTTTGTGTAATAACTATAATATTCAGATTCACACACAAACGCCTGTTGAAAACATTCTCCATAATAGAGGTAAAATAACCGGATTGCAGGTCAAGAGTGAAAAAATTGATTTCGATTATGTAGTTTGTAACAATGATGTAGTTACAACATACAACGATCTGATTGAAGGTTTTGATCATACCAGACGCAATCTGAATTGTTTGGAACCCTCTTTATCAGGGGCTATCTATTTATGGGGCGTTAAAAGAAAAAACGAAGATTTAGCTCATCATAATATATTTTTTAGTAATAATTATAAAGAGGAATTTCATAATTTATTCAGGGCTAAAAAGGTGCCGGAAGATCCAACTGTGTATATGGCTATTACGTCAAAATCGGACATCGACCATGCCCCGCCTGATTCTGAAAATTGGTTTGTCCTATGTAATATGCCCTACCTGCATCAAAACTGGAACTGGCAGGATTCCAAAACGCACTTACGTAAAGCTGTTTTAAACAAGATAAAAAAATCGGGTTTTGATATTGAATCCCAGATAGAATATGAAAAAATATTTTCTCCGGAAGATATTTATGATATATATAATAGCAATAAAGGAAGCATCTATGGATTATCTTCGAATAGCCGAATGAGCGCATTTCGAAGACCAGCTAACCGAAACCGGGATATTAAAGGACTATATTTTGTGGGCGGATCAACGCATCCGGGTGGCGGCATTCCTTTAGCTATGTTATCGGGTAAATTAACCAGCGATTTGATTCTTGAAAATGAAGGTATTGCAAATCATATTTGATCAATTCTCATAAAGGAATTAAGAATGAAAAAAATTATTGTTATAGGTTCAGGTTTTGGCGGATTATCAGCTGCAATACGATTACAATCTAGCGGATTTGATGTTACAATTCATGAAAAAAATGCAAAAGTAGGTGGTCATGCCTATCAGTTGAAGAAAAAGGGTTATACATTTGATATGGGACCATCTTTAATAACGGCACCGGATATCATCCGTAATATATTTGACAGCGCCGATAAAAAGATGGAAGACTACCTTGATTTGATACCTCTGGATCCTTTTTATCGTATCTATTTTCACGATGATTCGAAAATTGATTACGGACCAGATGCCAATAAAATGAAAATGCAGATGTCGCAGTTCAATTTGCAGGATGCGGCCAATTATGACAAATTCATGACTTATATTCAAAAAATATACAAAATTGTTATAGAAGATGGGATGGGTTCCAAGCCATTTATGGATATGATAAGTCTGTTGAAATTTATTCCGAAAGTCATATCATTAAATGCGGTCAATACCAGTTATAATGTGGTCAAAAAGTATTTTTCCGATGAGCGTAACCGGTTTATGTTTTCCTTCCATCCACTTTTCATCGGTGGTAATCCTTTTCGTTCACCAGCTGTTTACCTTATGATTCCATATTTGGAAAAAGTTGGCGGTGTTTGGTTTACTAAAGGAGGCATGTATTCACTGGTCAATGCCTTACAGAAATTATTTCTGGATATAGGTGGAACTATAAAAACTAAATCTGAAGTCACAAAAATTAATGTACAAAATGGCAGGACAAATGGCGTATATATTGGTGAAGAATTTTATGAAGCGGATGCTGTAGTATCCAATGCACATTTTGCTCACACCTATTCTGATTTAATCGATGAAAGTCAGCGTAAGAAATGGAAAGACAATAAAGTCAACAAGATGCAATATTCCATGAGCTGTTTTCTTCTGTATATCGGTTCAAAGAAACAATATCCAAAATTATTGCATCATACCTTAATTCTTTCCGAACGCTATAAAGAACTAGTAACAGACATATTTGATCGGAAAATTTTACCGGATGATTTTTCCATGTACTTGCATGCGCCTACACGAACCGATCCCGAAATGGCACCTGAAGGCGGTGAAAGCATATACGTATTAATTCCAACGCCCAACTTGGCAGCTGATGTAAACTGGAAAGAAATAAAAAAATCGTATGCCGACAAAATTCTGAAATTTCTCGAAGAGGATTTTGGATTAAAGGATTTGCGAAAAAATATTGAAGTATTGGAGCTATTCACACCTGAAGATTTTGCTTCTCAACGTAATAATTATTTAGGCAGTGCCTGGAGCGTGGAACCCCGTTTAACACAGACGGCTATGTTGCGTCCCCATAATCGTAGTGAAGATATCGAGAATCTTTATCTGGTTGGAGCCAGTACACATCCCGGGGCAGGAGTACCCGGTGTTATGCTTACAGCTGAAGCTACTGTTAATACCATACTGGGAGATTTATGATAAAAGCACAGCATAATTGGTTCGCGGAAAAGATTTTTCGGATTTATGTATTCCGGATGCTGAAGAAACATTTTGCTTCAATTTCTATAATCGGCAAATTTCCTGAATTGTAGGCGTTTACGGTATTGAGCCTGATAATCCAAAAGCGACCTTGACTTCATTAAAATACACACTGGAATTGTTGAATTTATCCATTGTACCCAAACCGATGATCTGTATTTTTCCCCAGGCTGAATTACAGCCCTGGAATCCACAGAAATTAAAGTTCAAACCCGGCATCGAATGGATCATTAAAAAATGGCATAAACCGGTTAATTTAGTGCCGCTGGCTATGCGTGCGGAATTTTTAGATGATCAATTACCTCACTTGTTTTTTATGGCTGAAGCTAATTATGTTGTTGATCAATCATCCTTTATGGGATTAAAGTGGCTGGAATCAACCTGCCGGAAAAACTTACTAAATATGCAACGGGCCATAATAGAAAAGAAGGAACACAATATTTTAATAACTGGAAAATCCTCTTCACAAAAACGGTTTGACCAATTCAGATTGAGATAAATATCGGAGTGTGAACAAAATTGGAAATTATATCTATTATTATTCTATTAATATTAAGCACTTTATTAATAACATTGTTGTTTAATAGTATTTTTGGTCCTTTTTTATTCACACGATTCAAAAATTCAAAGACACCTAAAGTGTCTCTTTTAATCCCAGCACGCAATGAAGAAAATAATATCAAAAAATGTCTTGAACATCTTGTGAAACAAGATTATAAAAATTTCGAAATCATTGTCCTCGATGATAATTCACAGGATGGTACGAGTAAAGCAGTACAAGAACTTCAGCGACAATTTTCAGGAATAAAACTAATTCAAGGTCAATCGCTACCAAATGGCTGGACAGGTAAGAACTGGGCTTGTCATCAATTGGGAAAAGCGGCCTCGGGTAAAGTTTTTATTTTTACGGATGCAGATACAATTCAAGATCCAACTGCAGTGAGCCGAACTCTGGGATGGATACAAAAATATAACTTAGGCATGCTATCTACTTTTCCACAGCAACATAGCAAATCTTTTGCAGAAAAATTGATTGTTCCGATAATTGATTTCTTTATATACAGCATGTTACCGCTCTGGTCAACATATTACATTAATTCTTCTGTATTTGCTGCCGCCAATGGTCAATGGATTGCAATAGAAAAAGATGTTTATGACAAAATTGGTGGGCATGAATCAGTTAAAAACGAAATCGTGGAAGATATAAAATTAAATAAGCTGGCTAAGCAATTTGGCATTAAAACACTAACAACAGCAGGTACTAATATCGTATATTGCAACATGTATCATTCATTCAGAGAAATCTGGTATGGATTCAGTAAAAATTTTTACGGTTTAACTGGTCATTCCCCATTCATTTTCATCCTAATTGAGTTTGCTCTGCTTATATCCTGTGTTCTTCCATTTATCTTATTACTATTCAATTTTACGTCAGCTATCCTTTTAATTATTATAGCAATGAACTTAATTATAAGAGCTGTTTTATCAATACGATATAAACATCCATTTTTTATCAGTGTATTTTTACATCCCGTTTCGATTTTGTCTACATTAATTATCGGTTTTAATTCATTTTATCAATATTACTGGGGGAATTTCCGTTGGAAAGACCGCATAATACAAGTTAAGAATATTCCAACATCGAGATCATTAAATGCAGAAAAATGATAGAATAAAAATTATAATGTTATACTTTTTCCTATTAGCTGGAGGCTTATGGCACATCCTTAATATTTTCCAGTCAATTATGTCAATTCTTGCCGGGCCATTATTGATTGGTTTAAGTATATGGCTGTATTTGGAAACAATTAAATCACTGAAATACAAAATTATAACTCAATATACTGTGTGGACAATAACTATTGTGCTATCCAGTTTTTTTATCGAAACGATTGGTGTAAAGACTGGTTTGATTTTTGGCGTATATTCGTATGGTATAACATTGTGGCCGCAAATTATGGGCGTACCAGTCGCGATTGGTTTTGCCTGGTTTACTATGTTGATTTCCAGTATCGCCCTGATGAAACACATCCTGATATATAAAAATTCAAATATCTGGATAAAAATTTTCATTATTGCTATCCTTATGACCTTTTTTGATTACATGATGGAACCGGCGGCTATCAAACTAAATTATTGGAATTGGAAAACTGTTTCTGTTCCGATACAAAATTATGTAGCATGGTTTCTGCTTAGTTATTTACTAACGATACTCGCCTGGAAAATGAAAGTATTAGAAGTAAAGTTTCCCCGAATTGTAATGCACGCCTATTTTGCACAACTTATCTACTTTATTTTGATTATGTTTAAATAGATTAGAGAAATAAAACATTGAAATATCAACTACGTAAAATAGACTCTCTCAAAGGTTTGATCAGTTCAATTTTGATTATTTCGCTCTGGTCCATTAGTATAATTTATGCTCTAACAATAAATGTACAATATTTATATTTTTGGCAGATATTATTTATAATGTTATGGCAAACATTTCTATATACAGGTCTATTCATAACAGCACATGACGCAATGCATGGGACAGTATTTTTTACAAACAAAACCCTTAATAAAATAATTGGTATGATTTCAGTTTTGCTTTATGCTATGTTTTCCTATAAAAAATTATTAAAGAAACATCACCAGCATCATAAAGAACCCGGCACAGAGAATGATCCCGATTTTCATGATGGAATTCATACAAGTTTTTGGAAGTGGTATATACATTTTTTATTTAATTATCTGACTTGGAAACAATTTTTGATAATGGCTGTCGTATTTAATTTACTCTATCATCTGTTAAATATTCCATTTGCTAATTTGATACTTTTTTGGATATTACCCGCTATCATAAGTACAATACAACTTTTCTATTATGGTACCTTCCTACCCCATCGTGAGTTGAATGATAAATTTAAAGATCACCATCGGGCCCGAAGTAATGATTTTAACATTTTATTTTCTTTCCTAACCTGTTACCATTTTGGATTTCATTGGGAACATCATGAATATCCTTATGTACCTTGGTGGAAGTTGCCAAAAGTAAGAAAATAATCCATAATCTTAATAATGTTAATTATTTTTTAATAAAGTAACCTCAGAAAAATATTTCAAATATTATCAAAAATTACTAGAACCACTCTACGTTTGTCTTTGCTTGTAAATCCGTAAATGGAGAATATCCTGGATCTTCAGCATCCAAAAATTGATGGATAAAAGTGGGATGGCCTTGCTTTATTATTTTAGATGGTTGATCAATGGTTTTGGAAATTGTCTTTTCCCATTGTTGCGCTTTTCTGCCCCAGAGAATATAATATGGGCTGGTTTTTTGAACATTTAATGCATGAATTAGGGCTGAATGGAATGACCGCCAGAAATCAAAATGTTGATTCTTATCAACTATTGAGGAAAACGTTAATGATGAATTAATCAGGAAAACACCTTGTCTCAACCAGTGTTCAAAAAGCTGGGGCGGACACATAAAATTATCTTCCCTGGCAATTTTTCGGCATTCGGCAATTGAGGTTTTATAATCTGCAAGTCCTTTAGCAATCAGCAATCCTTTCAGCATATTTTTTAGCGAATTGCCATTAGTTTTATCATCCCATTGCTGAATTTCAAGATCCCAAAAAGCGATACCGTTTGCCGAAGTGATTCGAGGATAGGGATCCTCTCCGAATAATACACAACGGACTTCTTCCGGCCGCATTTTGGAAAATACATTAAAAATCAGACCCGGTTTAGGTATAATATTTTCAAATTGATTTATAAATATTTCCAGATCAGCATAAAACTGATTGAAATTAATATATTGATCCAGCCATGTTTCCCAGGCGAGAGGTAATCTCATGAAATTATCTATCCTTTATCTTAGTGAATCATTCCTTTTAAAAGATAAGAAATATATATGATTGCAAAATCTAACATCACAGAAATTAATTGGCAACCAAATCTATTTATGCCCGTATTAATTTTGTAACTTATCTGTTCTGCAATTTTTTCTCACTAAACAAACAGGAGGATTCAATGAATTCCAAATTTTTCATTGTGTCAATTTTAACTATTTTTATTTTACTAGTTTTTAGTTTTGCAGGTGATGTTAATCGTGTCGAAATCGGTAATCTGGTTTTGGAGGATGTGCCGGAGATCCCAGCTGAATTGACCGAACGGTTTATTCAATATCAAAATGTCCGTAGTGCCATCTTTCGGGACTGGGATCCTAAAAGCGATGGTATTCTAATCGGAACCCGCTTTGGCGAGACAGCTCAGTTTCATTTAGTCGATAATCCTTTAGGCATGCGTAAACAGATTACCTTCTTTAATGAACCTGTCTCTGGTGGATCATTTTGCAAAGACAAAAACAAATATGGCTTTCTATTTTCTAAGGATATTGGCGGTAGTGAGTTCAGCCAGATTTTTTATTTCGATATGAATACAGGCAACTATAAAATGCTGACCGACGGTGAATCCCGTAATGGTGCTGCCAATTGGTCAAATAAAGGCAATCGTTTTAACTACTATAGCACAAAAAGAAATGGTCGTGATTGGGATGTTTACATCGCTGACATTGATAATCCTCAAAATGGCGCGAAGCGGCGGCAGAGCGTCTCCAGGAAGCCGCCGTTGCC
>JARRPN010000179.1:0-6158 GCA_037382875.1 Calditrichaceae bacterium
AAAATAAACATGTAACTCCTAAATTAACTGTTGTTATTGTTGGCGATGATCCCGCATCACATGTGTACGTACGCAATAAGGGACGAGCCTGCGAAAGATTGGGGATTGCATCCGATACCATAGCCCTGCCGGCTGATACAACAGAATCCAGCTTGCTTGATCTCATTAATAAGTTAAATTCAGATGAATCAAATCATGGCATCTTAGTCCAATCACCTATGCCTAAGCAAATTAATGAAGAACATATCATTCTTGCCATCGATCCCAAAAAGGATGTTGATTGTTTTCATCCACATAATGTTGGTTTATTGGTCAGTGGAAATCCATACATGCAGCCCTGCACACCAGCTGGTATTGTTGAAATTCTTAAATATTACGAAATATCACCGGAAGGCAAACATGTTGTAATTATGGGCCGCAGTAACATAGTAGGTAAACCAATGGCAAATTTACTGGTTCAGAAGAAACAATTTGCCAATGCTACAGTAACTGTTGTTCACAGTCGAACCAAGAATATAGGTGAATATACTAAACAAGCAGATATATTGATTGCAGCCATTGGACAACCTCATTTTGTTACAGAAGACATGGTTAAAGAAACGGCAGCAATAGTTGATGTCGGTATGAATCGGATCGATGCAGATAACGAAAAGGGATATGCATTGGTTGGTGATGTGAAATACGATGAAGTGTTTGATAAAGTGAGTGCTATTACACCTGTGCCTGGAGGTGTCGGACCAATGACCATTGCCATGCTAATGGAGAACACTATAACAGCAGCTGCTCAACAAAGTGGTATAACGCTTGAATAAAAGGGAAGAGCTCATTCCCATCGGAATTGCATCCTCTGTTGCTAAGACCTCCAATTTTAATTGGATGAAAACAATAGAAATAGTCCTTGATCTTGATATTTCAGTAATCCAACTTCACCTAAATCAATTTAAATTTGATTTTGATTGGCAAATGAATCTGGCAGAACGGTTTGATCAGATTTATATGCATCTTCCAAATAACTTTAATCATTCACATTCTTTTATTGATTACATAACAAAACTATCCAATGCACCTTTATTGATACAACACGAGCAATATTTAAAAAAGAATGACATTGATTTCTTTCTCGACACTCAATTATCATTGGGATTTGAGAATGATCAACAGGATAATCTATATGGTTATATTAACTATCTAACCGAATTAGATACAATGGGGATGAACTTCTTTGCCGTGATTGATTTACCACGATTTTATCATCAATTTTATAACAAACATACAATACAGGAAATTTATAGTCATGTTCTAAAAATTTTAAAAAGATGTAAATCATTTAATATTCCAGTAATTATTCATGCAATAGATATTACTAATTATCAAGCGGACCAGACCAGCTGGGTACCGATTTTTGAAGGTATATTACCATGGGATGGATTTTTATCTTTTCTGATTGATGATTTCTTCGGTAAAAAACCTGGAGCTGGTTGCAAGGCTGGTTGTGGAAGGCTATTTGACCGGAAGACACAGAAGTCCATTCCATGGTTTTAGCGTGGAATTTTCACAGCATAGGCCTTATATGCCGGGTGATAATCTGCGTTTTATTGATTGGAAGGTTTTCGGTCGAACAGACAGATATTACATTAAGCAATTTGAGGAAGAAACAAATTTGCGCTGTCATATTTTGCTCGATGTATCGAAATCTATGCAATATAGCAGTGAAAAAATCACTAAAGCGCAATATGCTTCTTACCTGACTGCCGGATTATCATATTTAATGCTGCAACAGCGTGATTCTACCGGCCTGATTCTTTTTGATGAGGCTATTAAAAAGATTATCCCTGCACGTTCGGTTTTTTCTCACTTAAATGTTATTTTACAGACTATTGATAAAACGGAATATGGCTATGATACTAACATAAGTGCTGCTTTGCACAATGTTGCTGAGCAAATCCGGAAAAGGGGATTGATTATTCTAATTTCCGATTTACTGGACGATCCAAAAGCCATTTTAAATGGATTAAAACATTTCCGCCATAATAAACATGAAATTCTTGTATTTCATATTATCGATCCAAAGGAATTAGAATTTGATTTTGCCGGTGATGTGTTATTTGAAGATTTAGAAAGTAACTATAAACTTAAGACGCAACCAAGATATATTAGAGAAATATATCAGGAAAAATTCAGTGAATACTTAGATTTTTTAAAAGTTAATTTTAGTAATAACCGAATTGATTACCAACAGCTATTTACAAGCACACCTTATGATAAAGCTTTAACAGAATATTTGTTAAAACGAAAACGGATGTTTTAGCTATTTTTATTCGGTTCCTGGACACTCCAATTCTATAAATTTACTTCGATATAATTGCATAATAAATTTATTTAATCGATCATAAATGGGCTCAATTTCAGGACCAAATTTTTTCCCCAAAACCATTCCTATTTCTTCGACTGTGTTTTTACTATTGCAATTTTTCCAGACTTCTGTACCAAGTTCATCCAATTTTATTATAAAATTTTCACCTTTAACAAAAGGATTAAACAGTTTTTTTGCCCAATCGCTTTTAAATTTCGGTTTTAATATACGGATAAGATTAGTTTCTTCATTAGTATCCCATTCAGCAATTTGAACAGGAATACAGGACATAAGTTGTTTTGAGGTCTTTATCTTCATGTATTAAACTAAAAACGGGATAGATAATAACTACCTACCCCGTATACTTTTAATTATTTATTAGAATTTTTCAATGCACCCTTTATAGGCAATATAATTAAGATGTATGCTAAACCTAAGAATACAAAAAAGCCGGCAATAGCGCTTGGATTACTTACACCTAATGTGTTAATGGCAAAATTTTTAAGAAAGCTGATTTTATCTTCGCCTAAAAAATATTCATATCCCAAACCTAATTGCCCAAGATATACGAATGCTAGTATAACCGCCATTAAAGCCTCACCGGCAATCAAACCGGATGATATAAGCACTCCCTTATTTTCAATTTTAATTTTAACTTCTTCGCCATAATTGCGTTTCTTAACAACTGTTTCCAATATCCATTTTAAAATTCCACCAACAAAAATAGCTGCTGTAGAGGCAAAAGGAAGGTACATACCGACTGCAATTAGCATAGGAGATGGAGATTTTATTAAAATTAGTCCGATGGCGAAAAACATACCTGCAATAACCAGAGGCCAGGCCATTTCACCTCCTACGATGCCTTTGGACATCAGAGCCATTAATCCGGCCTGTGGCGCCGGTAATTCCGCACTACCAATGTGATAAACTTCATCCATAGCAATCATTGGAAAAACAAGAAGCAATGCAGCGGCGATTACACCTATTATTTCACCTACTTCCATCTTCCAGGGAGTTCCACCTAATATATGACCTACTTTTAAATCCTGCGTCATATCACCTGCGATACCAGCTGTAGTACAAACTACACCAGCAACTGCTAAGACAGCCATAACACCGTGATCGCCGGTAACGCCGATAATAACTAATAATATTGCTGAGATTAAAAGAGAACTCAACGTCAAGCCGCTGATTGGATTATTTGAACTACCTACTAATCCAACTAAATATCCGGCTACAGCAGAAAATAAAAATCCAAGAACAATCATTACTATAGTCAACACCAATGCGCCAACGATAGACTGTGCGAAGTATTCGTATAGAATAAATAACGGAATAGCCAATCCCAAAATGGCTAAACCTACTTTTTTGAAATCCAGATCGATTTCTAATCTGGATACTACACGGGATTCATCATGCTTTGCCTTCAAATCTTTTATTGCTTTAGTAATACCAGCAAATAATGAATCTTTTAGATTATAGAGCGTATAAAAAGCTGCTACTATCATCGTACCAACAGCAAATGGACGAATTTGTTTATACCACACTTCATTGGCTACATCTAACCAGGAAGAATCCGCAGCCAATGTTGATAAAGATGGGTTTAGAAAAATGCCGAGCGGGACCATAACCAGCCAACCTAAAACCGCCCCGGAAAAAAGGATAGAAGCGACACGCATACCAACGATAAAACCAACACCGGTTAATGCTGGGGAAGCAGCCGGAGTCCCAATCAAAAAACCACCGCCGTAAGTAATATCTGTTGTAAGCATGGTGATCTTTGATTTAAATAATTGAAAATATTTTTCGGTAGAGTCAGCTATTAAGTGTATCCCGTTTGAATTTTTAAATAGTTCCCATAATGCTGCAACTCCCATACTGGCAAAAACGGCCCCCGCACCTGTTTGTCCACCTTGTCCGGCTTTAACGATTTCAGCGGCGGCAACACTTTCAGGAAAGGGAAGATCAGTTTCTTCTACCATACTACGTCTCAAAATCGTAATAAACAAAACACCCAAAACACCACCAATTAACATGATGGCTGTACTTTCAATATAATGCAACTGTTCCCAAACGCCACTTATTACAAATGCCGGAATTGTAAATATAGCACCAGCCACAAGCGCTTCACCAACAGATGCAGTAGTTCGGGCAATATTTTCCTCAAGAATGTTACCTTTAAATATTCTCAAAGCTGCCATTGCTACCACAGCAGCAGGAAACGTCGCCGCAACTGTTAGTCCGGCTTTCATACCAAGGTAAGCATTTGCAGCGCCCAGAACTACAGCCATTAATATACCAAGTACAAGCGCTTTTACAGACAATTCCTTTAGATTCGATTCGGCAGGGACAAAAGGTTTAAATTCACTGTTGGCCATACAGAGATCTCCTTAATATATTTAGATTGATTTATTATAGATTATTAGAGCTAAATTATACACCTTTTAAAACTACCGGTTTTCTAATATAAAATCAAGATAAACATAGAGTCTACATAGGGTTAAATTGCAAATATATGGCTAATTCACAAATAATATTTGAATTTTACATTTAAAATATTTAAAGTTATGCCTAAGATATTTAGGAGGAATGTAATGAGTTATGATCGTTTGTATTATACGATTGGTCAGGTATCAAAAATTTCCGCTCTTCCGCAATCTGTGCTTCGATATTGGGAAACTGTATTTGAGTCCTTAAATCCTCCAAAATCTGATGGTGGTACCCGACAATATACTGAAAAAGATGTTGAAATTATTCTGGATATAAAAAAATTGCTTTATGATGAGGGATATACAATAAAAGGGGCCAATAAACATATTAAAGGTAAATATATAAATCCAGGTGAACCAGATACAAAAAATACGAATGCAAATTTGACAGAAAATTTTGTATCTGATCAAGAACCAAAAACTTCTATAGATAAAGATACGGTTGACTACATCAAGAATAGAATTAATTCGATTATCCAACTATTGGATGACTGAATTTTAGCAATATTGATTTTACTTTCCGAGTTATTTAAATTCAAAATATTCGGAGCGTGGCGCAGTCCGGGTAGCGCACTTGAATGGGGTTCAAGGGGTCGCTGGTTCGAATCCAGTCGCTCCGACGATGAAAACAGGGGATTGGTTTCAATCCCCATTTTTATTTATCAAAACATAAATCAATTTACGAAATCGGGACATTACTGCTTCGAATGATCAGCTATGATATTTTAATACCAGCCTTTAATGCTCAAGATACCTTATTAGAAGTACTTAATCAGATTAAAGAAATTAAATATCCTCCAAAAAGAATAATAATTGTTGATGATGGTTCAACTGATGAAACAACTATTTTAGCCAAAGATATTGCTGATATAGTTATAACTCTGCAAATAAATAAAGGTAAAGGTTATGCATTAAGAGTCGGTTTTGAAGAATATCTAAATGTACCTACAAGCGATTATCTTTTATGCATGGATGCTGATTTACAGCATCCGGTGTCATACATTTCGAACTTCTTAAAATATGCTGAAGATACTAAATCTAAATTTATAATTGGAAAAAGAGAAAGAAAATTTGGTTTAATGCCATTTCCTAGAATTATTTCAAATTCGACTACTTCATTAATGTTATCAATAATGTGCAATCAGAAAATTGAAGACAGCCAGTGTGGTTATCGTCTAATTCACAGAAATGCTCTTAAAAATTTGTCTTTAGAGGAGAATGGTTTTCAATTAGAAAGTGAAATGATTATAAAAGCAGCTAAACAAAATATTAAAATAGATTTCATTCAAATTCCAACCATATATAATGAGCATATC
>JARRPN010000180.1:0-4828 GCA_037382875.1 Calditrichaceae bacterium
ACGTGCCCTCAAATCAGGAGGATATAATCCCAAACATCAGCGTGTAGATACAGCTTCAGAAATGGAAAAAGCGTTGAAAAATGAAACCTGGGATATTGTCTTAGCTGATTATTCGATGCCCCAGTTTAGTGCTCCCGATGCCCTCAATGTTCTTAAAAAGAACAATCCAGACATACCTTTTATAATAGTTTCCGGCGCCATAGGAGAAGAAATAGCAGTTTCAGCATTAAGAGAAGGTGCCCGTGATTTTATAAATAAAGATAACCTGACCCGGCTTATACCGGCAATTCAGAGAGAATTAAGGGAAACAGAAGTTCGGAGACAAAGAACTAAGGCGGAAGCTGATAAGAAAAATATTGAAGAACAGTTATTTCAGGCCCAAAAAATGGAAGCAATAGGAAGGTTAACTGGAGGCGTGGCACATGACTTTAACAACTTATTAACAGTCATTAATGGTTACAGTGAACTCATTCTTAGCAATATGCCTAAGGAAGATTCAAATTTTGAACAAATGCAATTAATCCGTCAAGCTGGTCGAAGAGCTGAAAATCTTACTCGTCAACTACTGGCCTTTAGTAGAAAACAAACTTTGAAACCTGTCGTACTGGATTTAAACGAATTGCTGTTTAATATGGAAAAAATTCTGCATCGTTTAATTGGTGAAGATATTGATTTAATAGCAGCTTATGCAGACAATTTGAAATATGTAAAAGCTGATCCCTCTCAATTGGAACAGGTTATTTTGAATCTTGTTATTAATTCACGGGATTCGTTAGAAAAAGGTGGGCGAATAACTATTGAAACCGATAATGTCTATCTGGATAATCCGGTTGATGATGAAAATAATGGACAAACCGGTCTTCATGTTATGTTATCCATCAACGATAATGGTATAGGGATGGATGAGAATATCAAAGCAAAAATATTTGAACCGTTCTTTACAACCAAAGAAAAAGGTAAAGGAACGGGCCTTGGTTTATCAACAGTATATGGTATCGTAAAACAAAGTGGTGGCAGCATTGTTGTACATTCGGAACCAGGTAAGGGATCAACATTTAAAGTCTACCTTAAAGCTATTGAAGAAGATGCAAAACCATATATAGATCAACATAAAACGTCAGATCAATTAAGTGGTGAAGAAACTATATTAATCGTAGAAGATGAAAATGCAGTTCTTGATTTAATGATGAAAGTATTAAACCAGCATGGTTACAAAGTTATTCAATCCTTTAGTGCAGAAGAAGCTCTTACGATGATTAATGATATGAAAGAACCGATTCATATTTTATTGACTGATATCGTATTGCCTGGAATGAATGGCCGTGAGTTAGCTGAAAAAATTTTAGATTTAAAGCCGGAAACTAAAATAATTTATATGTCCGGATATACTGATCAAGTAATTGGAAATGAAGGAATTCTCGATGAAAATACTGATTATATCCAAAAACCATTTTCGCCATTTTTTCTATTAAAAAAGGTCCGTGAAGTACTAGATAATTAATACTTCTTTTTGTATCACATTCATAAACTCATTAACTTATATTATCAAACATCAACCAATATTATACTACACTTATTTTTAGGAGAAATTCATTTTCATCTCAGCATTATTAATTTATCTTCAAACAGAATAAATTACGGGAGGATGAAATGTCTGGTAAATATATGATTGAATTATTATTAATTACATTTTTTCTGGGTTTAATTGCTTCACACGATCTTTGGGCAAAAAACTCAGTTGAGAATACATTTAAACCGTTGTCTTTCGAAGAGGCATCAGCCAAAGCAGATTCGATTTTGTCACTGATGACTCTAGATGAGAAACTTGCCTACATTGGTGGAGATAAATCATTTTTTATTCGTGCAATTCCAAGACTTAATCTTCCGGAAATTTATATGGCAGATGCTACACAGGGTATTCATATCAGACAGGAATTTCGAGAAACTGATTTAAGTACATATCAACCTACAAAATCAACTGCATTTCCAGCTCCAATTCTATTAGCTTCTACCTGGAATAAAGAACTTGCTTATAATTATGCAAAATCTATTGGCGAAGAATGCAGAGCTTCTAATGTGGGTGTATTACTGGGTCCCGGTATGAATCTGTATCGAATTTCTCAGTGTGGAAGAAATTTTGAATACTTTGGTGAGGATCCCTATTTAGCGGCAGGAATGATTGAAAATTATGTAAAGGGTTTACAAAGTACAGGGACTATTGCCACATTAAAACATTTCGTGGCAAACAATACGGACTTTTTTCGCAGAAAAAGTAACTCCATTGTGGATGAACGTACATTGCATGAAGTCTATTCTTTTGCATTTAAGGCCGGCATCGACGCTGATGCAAAAGCAGTGATGACGGCTTATAATCTAGTTAATGGTGAGTGGTGCGGTGAGAGTAATTATGTGATTAACGATTTGCTTAGAAAACAACTGGGTTTCAATTGGCTGGTTATGACAGACTGGTGGTCAGTATATGATGGTGTTAAAGTCGCAAAATCCGGACAGGATTTAGAAATGCCATATACTATTGCTCTTGATGATGCGGAAGATCTTCTCCAGGAAGGCGATATTAATGTAGAAGATATTGATCGCATGGTAAGAAGTATTTTAACCTCTTGTTTTGCTATGAAATTATATGATCGTAAAGCTGATTCATCGTATTATGAAACATTTCCTGATCATGTTCAAACAGCATTACAAACGGCCAGAGAAGGTATTGTACTTCTTGAAAATAAAGATGCTATTTTACCTATTAAATCAGGTATTAAAAATATTTTGCTCACCGGATCGTTCGTTGAGGAAATTGTGAGTGGAGGAGGAGCCGCCACAGTTCATGGTTACGATAATATCACTATGTTGCAGGCAATTCAAGATGAATTTAAATCAAGAGTGAAGTTTATTAAGAAACCAAATACTGATCAAATTAAATCTGCTGATTTAATATTATGTAATATTGGCACATCCGACAGTGAAGGGTGGGATCGTCCTTTTGCTCTACCGGATGATCAGGAAAAACTGGTCAAAATGTGTGTTGAAAATAATCAAAATACAGTGGTTATTGTTACAAGTGGCAGCGGGATTAAAATGACAAATTGGAATGAAAAAGCGGCTGCTATTTTGTACTGCTGGTACCCGGGACAAACCGGCAATAAGGCCATAGCAGAAATTTTATCAGGAAAAACTAATCCATCCGGCAAGTTGCCGATTACCATTGAAAAGAACTTTAAGGATTCCCCAGGTTTTGGTTATACTCAAGGTGAAGAATTGTACGAGGGTTGGAATGGTGAAGGTGAAAAAGCGCATCCAGTATACGATGTTAAATATGATGAAGGTGTATTCATCGGATACCGATGGTATGAGGCAAAAAACATTGAACCGCTCTATCCATTTGGATATGGCTTGTCTTATACTTCTTTTGAATATGAGAATGTAACACTATCAAAGGATACATTTAAAGAAGGCGACAGCATAGAAGTTTCTGTAAAAGTTAAAAATAAGGGTAACTTTGCTGGTTCTGAGATAGTACAGATATATATTGAAGATGTCGAAAGCAGCGTGGATCGGCCAATCAAAGAATTAAAAGGATACACTAAAATATATTTAGAACCAGGAGAAGCCAAGATTGATAAAATCATTTTAAATTTAAAAGATTTTTCTTTCTGGAATCCTTCAACTAAAAACTGGTTTGCTGAAAAAGGGATTTTCAAAATCCATATTGGATCATCATTAATTAATATAATAGCAATAAAAGAAGTTGAACTTTTATAATTTATTTAGGGATTTACAAATGAAAACATTTAAATTTTTAAGCATTATTTTACTATTTATCAGTTTACTTAATGTGAATTGTGAAAACAAAAAAACAACTTCCTCCTACAACTTCACTTTAAAAACAGGAGTGAATGTAAGTCATTGGCTGTCACAGAGTACCAAACGAGGTGAAGAAAGAATAAAATATATTACGAAAGCTGATTTTGATACTATAGCAAAAGTCGGATTTGATCATGTGAGAATCCCAATTGATGAGGTTCAATTTTGGGATACACTTGGTAATAAAGAAACAGAGGCGTTTGAATTATTACACAAAGCCATCAATTGGGCTATCGAATCCAATTTAAAAGTAATTATAGATTTACACATAATACGATCTCATTATTTCAACGCCAAGGATAATACCCTTTGGACTGACAGAAGTGAACAGGAAAAACTGGTTGATCTTTGGAAAGAACTATCCGCAGAATTAAATAAATACCCAAATCAAAAAGTAGCATATGAGCTTTTAAATGAAGCGGTTGCTGACGATCCTGATGATTGGAATAAAGTCATAAATTTAATTCTCGATGAAGTTCGTAAGTTAGAACCGTATCGCAAAATTGTAATTGGTTCAAACAAATATCAAATCGCTGCCACCATGCCTGATTTAAGAATTCCGGATAACGATCCCAATTTAATTTTGAGTTTTCATTTTTATGATCCAATGCTAATAACACATTACAGAGCACCATGGACTGTTTTAGCTGGTTATGATGGAAAGATCAACTATCCTGGCTGGGCTGTTGATACTTCCGTTTACGAGAATATACCAGATTCAATTTTACAAAATGTTAAACGATTCAACGGATTTTATAATAAAGAAATACTTTGGAAAATCATAAAACCTGCTATTGAAACGGCAAAATTGAAAAAGCTGCCTTTATTTTGTGGTGAATTTGGTGTTTACCCCAAATATATTGACGATGAAATCCGGTTTGCCTGGTACAAAGATATCTGTGAAATATTTAATGAACATAATATTGCCTATACACACTGGTGTTATAAGGGC
>JARRPN010000181.1:0-6265 GCA_037382875.1 Calditrichaceae bacterium
GCAACAATAGTATTACCATTTACATCATCTACAATTTGAGCATAAATTTCTTTATTGCTTCTAAATACAGATAAACGAGGTCTAGATTCAGTTCCTGAAACTACTTTTCGAATTCTTTTTTTAATTCTTAATCTATTTTGATTCTTTGTTAATGCCATAACTTAACTATTATGCTGATTTACCTGCTTTTCTTCTTATGGATATCCATAAGATACAAGTATCGCCTCTTTACTCATATTAATTTTGACTTTCCCCTCATTAATGGCTTCAATTTCATACGTACTCATTCCAGCGGTCAGTTCATTGAAATCTTTAGATGTAAACATTTTATCCATGTAATCATCAATTGTCAAATCCGGATGAAAAGCTGCCTTAAAATTAACTAGGAATTCTTTATCAGTTTCTACAATTCTGAAAGAAATGGCCTTATCCTCTCCGCCAAGAAAACGACCTGATTCAGCCTCAACTATTTTGACATCGGTAACTTCAGTACCGGCAGGTATCATTTCACCTCTTTTGTAATTGATGCACCAGAGGGCATTTTCCTTGCCCAGCTCGTACCAGATATTATAGGCTGTATACAAGGGACCATCATCTTTTACTTTGTAGACCTTTTTGCCTTCATCAACAGGCGATGATGCTATTAAAGAGCTCATCATAAAACTTAAAACAACTGCTGAAAGCAGGATTGTTTTAAAAAACATTTTGGATTGATTCATTATTTGCACTCCTTTTATTTGGTGAATATTTCTGATGATCTGGTTAATGATTATTTTAAATTTTGCATTTTATACGTAAGGGTTTCAATAATAGTTCTAATAAAATTTGATTCTTATAAAAGAATGTGACAGTCATCAAATTAGGTAATTTAATTTGGAGTATCAGTTTGAGTCCTCATCAGAATAAAAGACGGTAATTTTAACTTGTTATAAAATGTTTGGTTTATTAATTTCCATTTTCTTAAGATCAATCCAAAAATCGGAGGCTTATATGAAGCTATTTATCGGTTTACTGACAATTATGTTTTCATTTTTATTGGTTATGGCCCAGGATGATCCCTACCTGTGGCTGGAAGATGTAGAAGGGGATTCAGCCATGGCTTGGGTCCTGGAACAGAATAAAATTACGGTTGACGCCATGCAGGCGCATCCTGATTTTGAAAAAATCAAAAAGAATATTTTGGATGTTTTAAATTCTAAAGAACGTATTGCTTATCCCACAATTCATGGTAAATATGTAACAAATTACTGGCAGGATGAAAAAAACGAACGTGGACTCTGGCGCAGGACAACACTGGAAAATTATCTGCAGGATTCCGTTCAATGGGAAACGCTGCTTGATTTTGATGCGTTGAGTACACAGGAAGGTGAAAAGTGGGCATATGGCGGTGTTGCTTATTTATACCCGGATACCAGTCTTTGTATGATTCAATTATCGCGCGGTGGCAGTGATGCTGTTGTTATGCGTGAATTTGATCTTCGCGCCAAAGATTTTGTAAAAGGTGGATTTAATGTGCCGGAAGCTAAAAGTTCAGTAGACTGGATTGATAAAGATCATTTAATCATATCAACAGATTTTGGTGAGGGTAGTTTAACGACCTCGGGTTATCCGCGTATTGCTAAAATCTGGGAACGGGGAACACCACTTAATGAAGCAAAAACACTCTATGAAGGCCGGGATTCAGATGTTGCAGTCTGGGTATATGTTGTTAATACGCCTGAGCGTGCATACACAATAGTACATCGCAGTATTACATTTTATACCTATGAGATGTTTGTCCTTCTGGATGATAAACTTGTTAAACTCGATTTACAGGAAGATGCTCAATTAGACGGCTTTTTCAAGAATCAGATGCTGGTAGAAATAAAAACAGACTGGTCTGTTAGTGGTACTACGTATAAGCAAGGTTCGTTGATCAGCATCGATTTTGATAAATTTATATCCGGCAATCGTGATTTTAGTGTTATTTACGAACCGGATGACCGTTCAAGTCTTAGCTCGGTATCAAATACAAAGAATTTTCTTTTATTGAATAAAATAACAAATGTCAAAAGTGAACTGGTTAAGTGTAGTCTTGAAGGTGGACAATGGAAAAAAGAAAAAGTAAAAGCACCTGATTTTGGTTCAATTGGTGTTCGTACAACGGATGATTTTTCAGATCAATTTTTCTTTACGTTTACAAATTATCTTGAACCAAGCTCACTGTATTATGTATCTGAAGATCAGACTATAACCAAACTAAAAAGTTTACCTCAGTTTTTTGATAGCGATAAGTTCGAAGTTGAGCAGTATGAAGCAGAATCTAAAGATGGTACCATGATTCCCTACTTTATTGTATTTGCAAAAGATATGAAGCAGGATGGTTCGAATCCGACTTTGCTTTATGGCTACGGCGGATTTGAAATATCAATGAGACCACGATATTCCGCAACAATTGGTAATAGTTGGCTGGAAATGGGAGGTGTTTATGTTGTTGCCAATATCCGCGGTGGCGGGGAATTTGGACCCAAATGGCATCAAGCAGCATTGAAAGAACACCGTCAACGGGCATATGATGATTTTTATGCTGTTGCTGAAGATTTAATCGATAGAAAAATAACTTCACCTAAACACCTCGGCATTATGGGTGGCAGTAATGGCGGATTGCTGGTTGGGGTTGCTTTCACCCAGAGACCGGATTTATTCAACGCCGTTGTATGTTCTGCTCCTCTATTAGATATGCGTCGTTATAATAAAATGCTAGCTGGTGCAAGCTGGATGGGGGAATACGGCAATCCGGATGTTCCTGAAGAATGGGCTTATATTAGTAAATACTCACCCTATCAAAATCTGGATAAAACAAAAAAATATCCAAAAGTGTTGTTTACAACGACGACAAGAGATGATCGTGTTCATCCAGGACATGCCCGTAAAATGTCCGCTAAGATGACTGCTATGGGTATTGATAATTTCTATTTTGAAAATACAGAAGGCGGCCATGGCGCTGGTGTAACAAATGAACAGCGTGCATTTATGACAGCTATAGAGTTTACTTATCTGCATAAAATGCTTGATAATAAATAAAGAGTTGGCCACTGATTTACACAGATATATAAAAATTTATTGAACTTATAATTTCTGTGTTATTGAGTGTATTTTAGAGGCTATCTATTTTATCACCATTTTTTTCCATGACATTCGTAGCAGGATGGTGCAATATCGCTGCCTCGAAGATCCGATCCATGGCAGCTAATGCAGTTTTCTGTTGGATTATTTAATCCGCTCTTGTGTTTATGGCCATCTTTACTGATCGTGTGATCAGACGGAGGATCATAATTAGATTCAGTGGATGAGCTACAGGCAATGATTAAAATAAAAGCGAACAGGGTAATACTTAATAATATTGTGCGTAACATGTTTCCCCCTTTTTATAAATTTGAGTGTTAAACTCAAACGTAGTAGTCAGGTTCCTTGAAAAATTTTAGGGACAAATTTATATACTACTTGTTACACATTCAAGATATTCCATAAGCCTAATGTAGTCAATAGCGGGAATGCAAGGCTAAACGATTTCCTTCACTATCAATAAAGATAGCGATAAATCCATGTTCACCAATGGATGTTCTTCCCATGAGCACATTACCGCCATTATCTTTGATCCGTTTAAGATTTATATCCATATCTGGTGCAGTAAAATATATCATAACACCATTTTCGGAAGATGGTACATAACCATTACCTTTAATTAATGTTCCTCCGGCACCAATTACATCAGATGCCGTGGGAAACCATCCCATTGCATTTCCATTCATTTTTGTTATAGCAATTTCGAATCCAAAAACGGATTCATAAAACTTTTTTGCCCGATCCATGTCGGTAACCGGAATTTCAAACCAACCTACAGGATTTGCATCTACGCCCATTTTTTTGTCTCCTTTTTTGATTCTTTCCGTATATAACAAAGTCTAAAATTAAAATTATTCCAAAAGTACTTTTAATTTATTTGTAATTAAATATTTTATATATTGTATCATGGTGAAAGACAATGATATAAATAAAGTGAAAAATTCAGTATATACTTCTCTAGTATTACTGTTTACGATTAGTTCACTTTTTAAGACGAATTATTCAACACCGATAACCGTCGAATTCGGTGGATATAATAGCAGTACCGATATTGCTTTAATTATTGAATCTGATAATGATCAAAGAATAAAATCTTCAATTTTATATAAAAATGATCATAATTTTGTACATAATTATTCATCATTTTTAGTCAATTCAAATTTTCTAAGATTACATAAGGTAAAACTTAATAAATATCTTTTTCCACAAAAAGTATGTGTTAATTACATACATCCGTTTTTTATAAAATCTCGGTTAAACAATAAAGTCATAAATCAGCTTCAACTCTATCAGGATGAGTCACTGCCTCACATCAGTTAGTCTTTTATTTGAATGATTGGTGGAAATTAGTCATTTAAATATAATATTCTTTTAATCCAATATAATCTCTCTGTTTAATTAATGATTGGATTACTAAAATAAATTTTAAAATATTGTAAAGGAAAAACTGATGATAAATGGAAAATATATAACAAAACTTAGACGGCTACACCGAAAATTACGAGGTAGTACAGTTGAATATAATCTGGAAACTTATTGGCAGATAGTTACTCAAATTAAAAATTTTCATAGTTCCATTAGAAATAAATCTGACTCATCCATTAAAAAAGCTTTTCTGTCAATCAAACATAAAATATTGGATGATGTCAACCCAGATTTGTATTTAGTAGAAGTTTGCGGATACGTTATAGAAAATAGCACAAATGAATACGGGCGAAGGAAAAACCCTCACCGCTGTATTTCCTGCTATATTAAATGCAATGATGGGAAATGGTTTACATGTCTTAACGTTCAACGATTATCTTGCCAGACGTGATGCAGAATGGATGAAACCGGTATATAAGTTTCTTGGTTTATCTGTAGATTTCGTCCAGGAAGGTATGAGCATTAGCAGACGACAAAAAGCATATAAGGCAGATATCACTTATTTAAGTGCGAAAGAAGCCGGATTTGATTATCTGCGAGATTCATTGTGTTATGACCAAAGTAGTATGGTTCACCGTCCGTTCAATTTTGCTATAATAGATGAAGCTGATTCCATTTTGATTGATGAGGCACGTATTCCTTTAGTGATTGCAGGATCGGATAAAAATAAACTGTCTGAATTATTTAATTATACTCAAGTTGCCCGAAAATTAGAAAAAAATATTCACTATGATTTTGATGAATATGCCCGCAATATCAATATAACTGAACAGGGTCAAGCGATTGTAGAGAGTGAATTAAAATGTGGGAATTTATATGCAAAGAGAAATTTAGATAAGTTGACCGCGTTAAATTGTGCCTTGCATGCAGAATATTTATTACAACGGGTTGTGGATTATATTATAAGAAACGATAAAATTGAACTGGTAGATGAATATACCGGCCGTGTTGCTGATAAAAGACGTTGGCCGGATGGATTACAGGCTGCTATCGAGGCCAAAGAAAATATAAATATTCAAACGCGCGGTAAAATCTTAAATTCTGTTACACTTCAGCATTTTCTGCGGCTATACCCGAATATTTGTGGAATGACAGCAACTGCAGAAGTTGCTGAAGAAGAGTTTAAACGCTTTTATGATCTCGATATTGTTGTCATCCCACCAAACCAAAAAAGTATCCGGAAGGATTATCCCAATAGAATATTCTTAAATAAAAAAATTAAATATAGTAAACTGTTAGATGAGATTATTTCAGTTCACAAAAAAGGACGTCCAATCCTTGTTGGTACTGCCAGTGTAGATGAATCAGAAAAAATCGCGGAACTGCTAAACAAGAAAAAGATTGATTGTTCAATTTTGAATGCAAAACAGGATGCATATGAAGCAAAAATAATTGCTGAAGCAGGGAAACTTAAGGCGGTCACTATTTCAACAAACATGGCAGGAAGGGGTGTTGATATCAAATTAGGAGGATCGGATGAAAATGAGAAAGATAGAGTGGTCGATTTAGGTGGGCTTTATGTAATTGGTACCGATATGCATGAGAGTAAGCGAATTGATCAGCAATTGCGCGGAAGAGCCGGACGTCAGGGTGATCCGGGTTCAACCCGATTTTTTATCAGCCTGGAAGATGATCTGCTTGTTAAGTATCGGTTGGATGAACTTATACCAGCTGAAATACTGAAAAATCTTAAAAATTCAGAAATTGATAATTTTGTTATCCGTAAAGAGGTGGA
>JARRPN010000182.1:0-4787 GCA_037382875.1 Calditrichaceae bacterium
CGCGCCACGATCCTGATCGGCGACCTCGCTCTCTTATACGATCTGACCAGTCTGGCCCTGTTGTCAGATCGTTCTGATATCGTGATAGTGCTGATCTATTAAGTATAAACTCGGTGTCTTCCCGGATCAGAGAAAAGTACATAAATCATTTATGCCTCACCTTGGAGGAGTTGGAATATTTTGTGGATTTGTTTCCGGGTTGTTTCTGGCAGTTCTTCTTATTCCTGAATTTTTAAACATCTTAATAAAAGACTATAGCGGAATTCTTCTTGCTGCTGTAATTATTTTTATACTTGGGTTGGTGGATGATATAAAAGGTCTTACACCTGGTATTAAGTTTATCGGGCAATTTGTTGCTGTAACAATCATAGTTTTCTCCGGATTTATAATAAAAATCGTTGATAATCCTATCGGCAGTGTTATTAATTTGGGACTTTTTGCCATTTCAATAACTTATCTATGGGTGATTGGTGTTAATAATGCTGTAAATTTATTGGATGGATTGGATGGTCTGGCAGCAGGTGTGAGCATAATTGTTGGAATAATTTTTCTGATATCCGGTTTGCAGAATGATGATCCCGTAACGATAATATTAACGATCTCACTAATTGGCAGCTTGCTTGGCTTTTTACGATTTAATTCTCACCCAGCTTCAATTTTTATGGGTGATACAGGTTCACTATTTTTAGGATTTATCATTGCCATTCTCGGTGTTAAAGCGTTTGAATCAGTAGATAATTCAGTTAAATTAATCATTCCAATAATTGCTTTGGCAATACCAATTGGTGATACAAGCGTTGCATTTTTTAGAAGACTGAACCAGGGAAAACATCCCTTTAAACCGGATAAAGATCATCTGCATCATCGTCTTATTTACTTGGGTCTCTCACACAGACAGGCGGTGTATATCATCTATTTCATTTCCATTCTATACGCAATCAGTGCTTATCTCATTTTAACGCAATCCACTTTTTTTGGTTTGGTTGTATTTTCCATTACAGTTTTAATTTCCATAATTGGCTTAAAACGAATCGGTTATCTGGAAGCTCAGCGAATCAAAACATATTATGGTGATGAGGAAATCATCAGGGTCAATCAGGCAATGGCCCCATTATTTATGCAACGATTGATCCATAAAATTATGCTAGCTGCCTCTGATTTTATTATGATAAATTTAGCATTATTAATTACCTGGTGGTTTCGATTTAAATCCGGATTTCTGGTTGTAGACAGACCTGTCGATTTAAATACAGCAATGGATTTACCTGTCATTTTTATCGTTACATTTTTATGGATTGGTCTATTCATATTTAATAATCTATATAACATGCGCTGGGATGTTTCTCGATTTGATCAGATTAGACGGGTAGGAAAAGTCGTGCTATTCGGTTTACTTTTGATATTTATAATTACCCTTGATCCAACAAATCTATTTTCTGAAGGAAGAATTGCAATTATTATTTATGGTATAGTGATATTTATAACAGTTAATTTCGGAAGAATGGTACTTATAAGTATTGAAAAATGGTTTTCAATTTTAGAGTATGGTAAACATCATACATTATTGGTCGGCGACACTGAAAAGGCCCGTAAATTATTAAAAGATATCAGAAATAATCCACATCTATTGTATGAACTGGTAGGCTATTTATCAAAAGATAAAAAAGAAAAAACATTTTCGGAATTACCAAATCTCGGGGCGTATGACGATATTGCTGATATTATCAGAATAAAAGGTGTTGAAGAAGTAATAATAGCCATAAATGAACGTTCACGTGATGACATCCTAAATATTGTTGCACAAGCAGAAAATACAGGTGTAATTTTTAAAATTATTCCCCAATTTTATGATGTTGTTTCTGGACATAAAACTGAAGAAATGATTGGTCACCCGTTGATACGTCTTTTTCCTGAGTCGATGTACTTATGGCAATGGGCAGCAAAGCGTTTGTTTGATACTTTATTGTCGATTATTTTTATTATTGTATTAATTCCGGTTACTATTTTAATACATGTATTACAAGCATTCGCAGGCATTTATCCATTCTATTCTTTGATAGCAAGTGTGGGCAAGTTTGGGAAGATATTTAAGATGATAAATTTTAATTATAATTCAAGAAAAAAAGGCATAGAATCCATAATAAGTAAATTTTTATATTTTGGCAGAATTTATAAATTTCCATCTCTGATAAATATTCTTTTTGGTCAAATGAGTTTTGTAGGTCCTAGACCTGAGGAAGTGAAAACAGTAAATAAGCTTCGGGGCAAAATAAAATTCTACAATCGTCGCTTTCAGGTTAGACCTGGACTAACCGGATGGGCTCAGGTCAAATATAGATACGAAGATGCATTAAAACATCATAGGGAGCAATTAAAGCAGGATTTATTCTATCTTGAGAATATTTCTCTAACTTTTGATTTTAGAATCCTGCTGCGTTCAATTTTCATTTTCTTATTCAGAAGATAGATATGGCAGAAAATTTAATTATATCCATAATTGTTGTTAATTATAACGTAAGAGAATTCCTAGAGCAGGCATTAATTTCAGTTAGAAAGGCTTTAAAGCAGATTCCCTCGGAAATTATAGTCGTGGATAATGCCTCCATTGACGGTTCCATTACCATGTTGAAACAAAGATTTCCAGATATAAAACTTATTGAAAGTAAAAAGAATATTGGTTTTTCTGCTGCCAATAATCTAGCGTTAAATGAGGCAAAAGGGCAATTTATTGTATTATTAAATCCGGATACCGTTGTACAGGAAGATACTTTTCAGGCATTAATTGATTTTTTTAAAAAAACACCGGATGCTTCAGCGGCAACCTGCAAAATTATTAATCCCGATGGCTCATTTTCTGTTGATTGCAGACATAGCATTCCAACTCCACTCACAGCTTTCTGGAGGTTGTTGGGTTTAAACAGATTATTTCCGAAAAGCAAAGTATTTGGTCGATATAATTTAACATATCTTGATGAAAATGAAATGAACCAGGTTGAAGCTATTTCCGGTTCATTTATGATGTTGAAACGGGAGGTTGTACAAGAAGTAGGTAATCTTGATGAAAACTTTTTCATGTATTGCGAAGATATAGATTATTGTCATCGCATTAATCAATCAGGCGGTAAAATTTATTATGTACCAACCACCAAAATAATACACTATAAAGGGGAGAGCACAAAAAAGAATAATCTTGATTATGTTGTAACATTCAATCGATCACTATACAAATTTTATAAAAAACATTATCAGCAAAAATATATCTATCCGTTTAAATGGCTTATAATTTTAGGTACAATCTTTAGGGGTGCCATCATATATATCCAAAACAAACTTAAATTATTCTATCCAGTAATTTTAGATATCATTATTCTTAATTTAGTTATGTTGGGCAGTTTTTATATCAGATTTGAAATGAGGCATGGCTTTACTTTTGAAGATTTTTTCAGTCAATATATTGTAATTCACATAATCACTTCTATTGCATTTTTTATATCTGCACTGTTTTTTGAAAGTGTAACAAAAGACAGGCATTCCATCTCAAAAATAATAAAATCAATTTTTTCTGCATACCTATTTGTAGCTGCATTAACCTTCTTTTTTAAGATGTTTGCCTTTTCACGAATGGTGGTGCTCATTTCAGCAATTGGTACTTCGTTATTTATGATTGGCTGGCGTTTTATATTCAGAATGTTTGCCAAAAAACCATCTGGTGTTCTTCAAAGGGATTTTATTTCAAAAAATGCAGTAATTGTTGGATTTGATGGTGAGACCGAGCAGTTGATCAACAAACTTGAAGGTTTGGTGCCTTCTGGTATTAATTTAATTGGTGTCGTATCCGATAATGAAGAGGATATAGGAAAAGAACTGGGGAAATTATCAGTTTTAACTTCAATAGATAAATTACCCCAGTTTATTCACATGCAAAAAATTGATCTTGTAATCTTTACTACTCAGAATATACCATATCAAACGATTCTTACTACTATGTCACATGTTAGAAATCCGAGAGTAGAATATAAAATGGTTCCTGGCCATCTGGAATTTATGATTGGAAAGTCTGAGGTTGAGCGATTGGATACTATTCCTCTTGTTGATATCGAATATGCTTATGGCAAGTTGTTCAATATTTTCATAAAGAAGTTATTTGATATATCCTTGTCTTTTCTGTTAATCATATTGCTTAGCCCAATAATTATTATTCTTTTACCTTTTAAAATTTCTACCATGAAGAAGGAGCCAATTTTCTTTAATAATGGAGGAATTGAGTATATATTAATGGCTAAAAAGAAAGGATTTTTTAACTATATATTAATGCTGTTAAATATTTTAACCGGCAAACTTTCATTTGTGGGTGCCCCGATTATAACAGAAGTAAAGGATAGTTCACAATTTGATTATAAGCCCGGCCTGACAGGACTGGTTCAAATAAATAGTGAACGTATCAAAAGTGACCAAATCAGAGAAAATTTTGAATTACATTATTTAAAAAATCAAAGCCTTTTTCTGGACATTGAAATCATTCTACAATCACTTAAAAAAAGATTCAAGTGATTATTAGAATATTGTATATATGAACGGTGCTAAGGCACTTCCCTGGGTTAATATAATGAGTAATCCTAATAATAGAAGGATAACTACGATTGGGATAAGCCACCATTTTTTATGCGAACCCAAGAATGAAAAATACTCTGCAATAATTTTAAACTTAGCCAAATTAATTTTCCTTAATACATTTTTTCGTAATCAACTGTTTTATCTTCATCTCTTTTAATCCAATAAGAATCGCT
>JARRPN010000183.1:0-4786 GCA_037382875.1 Calditrichaceae bacterium
CCGGCCATACCTGAAATGGAATGTTCATCCAGTGAACCATCAACCACTTTTGCCACCGTTGATCCTTCTCCTTTGGCAAAGGTGTCTGAATCCAGAACTTCCCTATATAGGGTGGCAAGATAGACAAGATGTGTACTGAAACCTAAATATTCCTGGGTAATCTGGAATTCCATCATCAAAGGTGTTTTGGGCATAGCACCAAATAAGGGATGAAATGGCTCACGCGGCTGAAAATCAATCGGTCCATTTTTAACCTGAATTAATACATTATCCCTGAATTTTCCATCCAGAGGTTTAAATTCATTATAAGCCTGCTTTGCACGGTCTTCTTTGTCATCGGCATCATAAACAAAGGCCCGCCACATGACCACGCCGCCAAACGGTTCCAAAGCATCGGCCAACATGTTTGCGCCATCGGTGTGAGTGCGCCCGTAATTTTGTGGCCCCGGCTGTCCCTCGGAATTGGCTTTAACCAAAAAACCGCCAAAATCAGGAATCATTTCGTAGATTTCTTTTGCTTTATCATTCCACCACTGCTGTACATCTTTATCTAACGGATCCGCTACGGGTAGACCGCCAATATCAATTGGTGCACTGAATCGAATCGACAAATATACTTTTATCCCATAAGGGCGGAACACATCAGCTAGCGCCTTTACTTTTTTAAGATAAAGAGGTGTCAATATAAGAGGATTAGCATTCACATTATTCAGAACGGTGCCATTAATGCCAATGGAAGCATTTGCCCGGGCATAATCATAGTAATACGAGTGGATATAATCCGGAAGTTTATGCCAGTCCCAGATTGAGAATCCGGCATATCCACGTTCAGCAGTTCTATCCAGATTATCCCAGTGGTTTAAAACGCGTAATTTAATTTTAGGAAATTCAATAATATTTAGAATATCAATATTCTGTTGGGTCTGCAGCAATCGTAAAAAATGGAAGGATCCATACAGTACCCCGATATCTGTATTTCCACTGATAATAATGATATTGTTATTCGATATATTATAATTAAGAATCAGGTAGCCTTCATTGCCGATCATATTCATTTCACTCTCAAAATCGATGTTTACAATAGGACGGACATTCTCAATGGTACCGGCAATAATACAATTATCCTGCATGTTATCAATGATGGGTATTTCCTGATCGAGCAATCCGCTCAGACCATTTTGCAGCTCAGATTGAATAATTTTACTGGTAGGCGAATCACCTGCAATCAAAATCTCTTTTAATACCGATCGGTAAGTTTCGAGTTTCTGTGCATTCTGGATTTTATCATATTTAAGCCAAAGCCGGTAACCATCATCGGCAGTTGATATTTGAAAGGTAAAGAGTAGAATGAAAAAGGCTATAAATATTTTCATTTTGAATTCCTGTTTAACACTATTTAGAACTTATGTAAAAGTAGACTAATATATACTTTTTTGATATTATGTTTCAAAATCAAGTCGAAAACCAAAGCCATATTTTTCATAACCCAGGGACTCATAAAAATGATGAGCACGTTCACGCTGCATATTGCTGGATAGCACCATCTTATAACATCCAGCCTTCTTAGAATCATTCAAAGCAAAATACATCATTTGTTTTCCAATGCCTTTTCCCCGATAGTCCTTATGCACGACCACATCCTCAACAATGGCAGAGGGTGCTCCCATATGGGCTAGATTATCCATTATTAGCAACTCAAAGGTACCTACTATCTCATCTTTATGGATAGCGATATAAACATTGTAATTTGGATATGCCCGAATTTTATCAAATAGTTCTTCGGCGACATCGATATCAAGTTTTTTTCCGTTATCGATGTCGGATTCAGCGTATAGTGCCAGAATATCCGGAAGATCGGATTTCTCAGCTTTTTTGATTGATATATCCATCACCTGATGAGTCTCTGTCAAGCTTAACAGTTAATTCAAATTCAAGATTCCTGGTTCTATTTATAAAATATCCAGAATTTAATCAGAATGCACTTACTAATCCCAGTACGATTCGATTCTTATCATTTTCCAGGTCACGGGTATATTCGGTAATGACTCTTAAATTCCGGGCTATTTGATAGGTAAAACTCAGGGTTGCCGTATTATATTTGTAATCATCCGAGTCAATCATATTATATAATGCTGTGATATAATATCGCGATCTTTCAAAATCGGGTGCGAACGTTAATTCCACAACATAGCCATCCGTTTTCACTTTAGACGCATCACTTATAAAATTGGGATTGTTATCTTCACGAACTAAATATTGGGCGATCAATTCTACAGGACCCATGCCAAAGGTTAAATCCGGGCCATAATAGACAACTTCGTTGGTTCGATTGGAATCGGGTGAATCTTCTTTGCCGGTATAATAAAATCCGCCGATACTCATAAAATCCAGTATACCCTGGTTTACCCGCAAAGCTACACTTTTATGATTATCCTGATCCATAGCACCATTTTCTGCTTCCGGCTTACCATTACCATTGACTACCATGCCAACCAGATCCGTCCCAGTTTTATCAACACCGTACGCGAGAATAAGTCCCCGATCATAGGCTAAGTTCATATTCGATGCTCCAATGTAGGTTTTATAGATCATATAGTCTTCATAAGTCAATCGTAATTCACGTTTCATTAAAGGGTCACATATCTGGAACTGACCGACCATCACATCCAGATTCGTGCTGAATATATTGTCAAAATGAATATAGGCGTCCTCAATGCCGGCTACTTCACCATGTTCCTGCATATAAAAATAAAAATAATATCCGATATTTTTATACAGAGTTCCGCCAGAAAGCAACTTTAAGCCCCAGGGAATTTTAAAATCATTTTCAACATCTTGTCCCTGCTCATGTGTAGCATACAAATCAATGCGGGCGGCAATCGGAAAATCTTTATTTAACCATAATAATTCATCACCGGCGGTTACATAATTTCGTTTGGTTTCTTTTTCTTTAATGATAAAACCGCTACCAGCAAAATCATCTCCATATTCTTTTAAACGGGGGAAAACGGTATGACAAGTATTACATGAAATTTTATACTTTCTTGCAAAAGCCGGTATAGCACTGCTTTCTTCTGGTAAAAGAAAAGTAAAAAGTAAAAAGGAAAAAAATGCCAATGTAAAATATTGTGATAATCTCATTCTTTAACTCCTTATATCCGTTTTAAAGTAAACAATTATGTCATCCTGAGTCCACAAAAGCGGAAGAAGGATCTCAGAGATTCTTCCCCTGATCAAAACGGGATTCAGAATGACAGGATCAAAATTTTTCTTTATTCGTAAATCTCTACCCAGGTTGTGGCCGTATTGACTAATACAACTTCACTCTCTTCCTCAGGTACTTTTAAGAAATCCGCTACCGGTTTAACCAGTTTCTGATAATTCAATTGAGCTTTAAAGGTTACTTTACCGGGGACTAAATCCAGCGGTGCTTCAAATGTAAAAGTTTCAATTTTAGTTTCCCGGGGTCCAATCCGGTAATCCACACCCAGTGAATGTGTATTCCATTGCATAATAGTCATAACACCTTTCTGATCAAAGTAGGGCATGCGAAAAATTCTATCTCCTTCGGGAATGCCATCACGCTGAACGCCTTCAAAATTTTCGATACCGAGGGGGGTACCCATATCCTTGTAAGCCAAAGCATTGGCTCCGATTGTATACTCTTCGCCTTCAAAGCCTTTCTTATCCACAGGCAGATGATAGACTTTGCCTTCTGGATCTGTCGCAGTCACATGCAGCCAGGCAATACGGTCTTCCACTGAACCGGTAGGAAATTTATGACCTGTTTTTGCATTGAAAAGCTGTACTTTGAGTACAACCTGTTCATCAATTTCCACTTCGCGTTCAACTGGATGCATACGAACTTCAATCGTAGAAGCAACCTTTCCCGGATCATGAGCGCCATGAAATAAATGCTGGGCAACCATATCCTCTTTTCCCATCAGGGCACTTCGATCCAAGGCTTTTGGCATGTGACACTGATGACAGGGGACACCCTGTTCGGCATAAGGGCCTTCTTTCCATTCCAGCTGGGTCGATTTTACCCAGATACCAAACGGATTTTTTTCATTATGACAGGTTCCACAATATTCTGCCTCTCGCATAAAGTCCAGTTCCTGTGTGATATGATGCGGAGAAACCAGACCCGGTTTCGGGCCATATTTTGTTTTTCCGGGATCGGAAATATAATTGAAATTAAATGGCGTATCCCCCTCAAATCCTTTTATGGAATGACATACTTCGCAATTAACACTTTCATTAGCCCGGCTGTTTTCTGAAGGTCTTGGCGGGGTGACATCACCGGCCATAAAAGCCATAGGGGTATGACAACCGTTGCAGCCATCTACCGCATCTTTAAAAGACGGGTCTGCTTTGGCGTGGGCGACGGCCAGATCAAAATACTCAATTTCATCCCAATGGTGCGTATAGGCCTGGGACATCATAGCCTGTGTCCATTGTTGATAGATATCGACATGGCAGCTTTTGCATACTTCCGATTTCTCAAACTGATCGTAAGACTTTGTACCCAATGCCGCTTCACCGGCAGGAATATCCTGAGCATTTAGCATAGAAATAAATAAAAGACAGAATCCCAAAACAAGTAAAAGTTTGTACATAATGTCCCCTTAAATATTATTTAAGTATTGCTATGTTCTATGAAAGGTTTTCATTAATAATATAAAAGAAGAAATTATGAAAGTCCATGAAAAAAGAATATTTATTATATGTTTGAGCTGGTTGATACCTTAAAAAGCAAAGTGGTTATTATCTATTAGATATTAAC
>JARRPN010000184.1:0-4779 GCA_037382875.1 Calditrichaceae bacterium
GTAAAACTTTCAAATCCGCCAGTAATTATTTCCTCAAAAACCAATACAGCAATCACGGCGCCAACAGGATCAATCATAATGCCTTCCCATTTGGCGATACTAAACAGATTTCCCTTTGGACGGACTTGCCTTAGCAGTGGCAATACAACGGTTGGTCCGGTTACAATTAAGATTGCTCCGAATAAAAGGGCCAGTTTAAATTCAAAATCTAAAATGTAGTAGGCAGCAGTCGTAGCGATAATCCATGTAATTAGAGCGCCAATAGAAATGAGATTACGTATAATTTTACCAACATTACGGAATTCCCTGAATTGAAGACTCAACCCACCTTCAAACAGGATAATCCCTACAGCAATGGATACAAATGGAAAAAGCAGATTTCCAAATAGCGTTTCTGTATTAACCCAGCCGGTAACCGGCCCCGCAACAATTCCCAAAATTAAAAGGAGCAATATTGAGGGTAGATGCAACCGCCAAGCTAGCCATTGAGCCAACATGCCAAAAAGAATAATTACACCAAGTCCAATCAAAAATTGTTCAGACAAATTTATCTCACTTCATTTTCGCTATAAATGCATTTTTTGATAAAATTAATCCAAAATAATATTAAATAAAAAAATAATTTAAAATAAATATTAATTTGAATAATTATAGTGACAATCTAAACCGAATAATAAAATCAAGAAAAAAAGCCCGCGATAAAATCGCAGGCTTTTCCGGTTCTGAGGATTTAAGGTAGGATTTATTTGTTGGGCATTTGGAAAGCAATGAATAAATTAGCATTCCCGCGTTGCACATAAAATAAAACAGTATCACCAGCTTCAACATCATTCATAACCGATGCAAATTGCTTAACTGATTCTATAACACTGCGGTTCAGCTTTACTACAACATCACCTTCTTTTAATCCATTCGCAGCAGCAATACTGCGCTGATTAACAGAAGTAATTACGACACCTTTCATTCCATCAGGAATATTATATTTTTGAGCCAAATCATTCGTAATATTGGAAACTTTAATTCCAATCTTATCATATTGACTTGAACCTTCTGCTATGTTTTGTTTATCTGGAGTTAATTCACCCAGTTTTATTTCAATATCTTTGGTTTCACCTTCTCTTAGTATGGTTAGAACTATCTTAGCATCCGGTGAAGACCCTGCTATCCATGTACTCAATTCAGTCGAGTTGTTCACTTCTTTTCCATTGAATCGTAATACAATATCTTCATCTTTTAAACCATATTTCTCTGCCGGGCTATCTTTCTGAACCTTACTGATGATAACACCTTTCGCTCTATTTAAGTTAAAAGCTTTGGCAATTTCCGGTGTTATTGTTTGTATGTAAACGCCAAGCCAACCACGTTCTACTTTTCCTTTTTCCATAATATCGGTCATCACTTTATTTACCAAATTTACAGGAATGGCAAAACCGATTCCCATAAAACCGCCGTTCTGTGTAGCGATAGCTGCATTTATACCAATCAGTTGGCCATGTAAATTGACCATGGCACCTCCGGAATTTCCAGGATTGATTGCTGCATCGGTCTGGATAAAATCTTCATACTGCGTCAATCCTACACCACTACGGCCTTTAGCACTAATGATACCTGCTGTAACCGTATGTTCCAGTTCCGGTTGTAAAGGTGAGCCAATAGCAAGAACCCAATCACCAACTCTGGCTTTATCCGAATTTCCGAATGAAATAGGCTTTAAATCTTTTGCATCAATGGAGAGTACAGCAAGATCCGTTTGGGCATCTTTCCCTTTCACTTCTGCTTTAAATTCTCTGCCGTCCATAAGTCTTATTTTGATATCATCTGCGTGGCGCACTACATGATTATTGGTTAGAATTATACCATCTTTATCAACAATAACGCCCGAACCGAGTCCCATCTGTTTGAGATCTCCGCCTTGCGGTGAAGGCTGATTAAAAAAGTGTTTGAAAAAATCATCACCACCAAAAAATTCTTCAAAGGGTCCGCCCGAAAAGGGCTGTGCATTAACCTTAACCGTGCTCTCAGTAAAAATGGTTACAACGGATGGATTGACATCCTGGGCTACAGAAGCAAACGCATTACTCAATGCATTAGCAACATTAAGATCAGCAGGATCTGCAGGTGGTGGCATAGTTGCCGGTACCATTTTTACATCCGAACTATTGAATGCTTGACTTACTGAGGTCTGGTTCAATCCAATTGTAAGAATGATTCCAATCATAATCCCGCCAATTATATATAACCATTTTGACCTTAGAATATTGTGTGTAGACATGATAACTTCCTCCATTTAAGTAATTATTATTCTGAATTCACGATGATTTTAATTTGCTAAAATGAAGAAAGGATGAAGTCTGAAAATGTTTTTCAAATAATCATTCATTTTATTGGGATTCCCTGTATCTATTAATTTCGGATTCTCTTTCCAGAAAAGGAATTAGCAAAACAGGAAGTCGGAAAGCGGCATCAGGTTCATCCAGAAATTGAACTAATTCCACAATGTTGGGATCTTTACATGCTGCAATATGCTTCATCATAACAAGTTTTACTCCCTTCCGTAATGAAACCGTATCCGGATAAGCGGAAAGGGCTGTCAACATTGCTAAAAATGCTTCTTTACCCAGTGCAGCTAATCCCTCTGCGGCTAACCAGCGTATGCCCGAACTGTTATCATCCAGAGCATTTATCAGTAAAGGAATTATATTCGGATCTTTAATTTCAATTAAAATCTTTAAGGCCTCCCAGCGGGCTATAACATCAGGATGGGATATCATTTCAAATAAATAGTCTATTGCCGGCGAACCGATACTGATTAATAAATTACGGGCAGTTTCCCGGACCAAACCATCATTATCTGCCAGTTTATGGATGTTCTCTCTTATGATATCTTCAACTTTATTTTCCAGATTATTTTTATCTATGATTGACATATTTATCATCTCACTCTCCTTCTTAAAATTTCAATACACTTTTTTTGCTTATGATAATTTAAATCAAGGGAAAGAATGATATAGTAAAACAATAAGGCCAATAATTTTCCATATATATATCATAGAATTTTTCCTGCTATAGTGATTAAATTTAGATTAATGAGCAAAGATGAATTTTTGATGAAGATAATGAATTTATTCTATATACTAGTTCTGAATATAGGCATATGGGATTGCAGTACACCTATCTTAAATAAAATGCTATTATCTAGTTTAGACTGTTTCATTTTGTGAAAAATATACAACAGTAATAATACAACACATTATCCAATAGGTAAATACTGACTTATCCTGCATTTTTTCCGAAAAAGATACTATAAACAAAAGACCACAAATTAATCCAATTATAGCAAACCACTTCCTGATATATTTGAAGCTAAAAAGCTTTCCCGAAAATTTAAACCGATCGAACATAGTTCTATCATAACCTATTAAGATAGTACATTTGACTTCACATTATAACCGATTTTATCTAAATAGGTTATAATCAAAGAAGGTAGTGTATCAGCTGCGTCCGAGTACTCAAGCGTTTTAAGTATTTGACGAAAATTTTCATCATCAAAATAATCCTGGAGTCTCTTTAGTACATGATGGGCACCCTGACGCAAATACACTGTCTCGGGATAATCAACTAAAGCTTTTAAAACAGCTATCATTCCCTTTTTCCCCAGCGCGGCCAATCCTTCAGCAGCTAACCATCTTACCCCTGTGCTTTTATCTTCCAAGGCATTGATTAATAATGGAGCTGATATTGGATCTTTTATCTCAGAAAGTGTTTTTACAGCTTCCCACCGCGCTATTGCTTTAGGATGCGTTTCCATTTCAGACAAAAAATCGATCGCAGGGGTGCCGATTTCCACCAATTTCTTCCGCGCTCTTTCTCTTTCCACGCCATCTCTATCTGCCAGCTTAAGAATATTGTCTTTAATTTCAATGTTTACATTACGTTTATTTTTATTAGTAATTGCCATTTAAAACTCTCCTTTCAATCATTAATTCACATATCATACTTCATCCGGTAAAAACATTTTATAATAATAAACCTTTACTAAATCAGTTATGAAAAAGGCAATTATCGAATACGCCCAGATATATCCGGCCATTGCCCAACCAATAGGTGCTATAAACCAGCCATAAACAGCAAATAGTGTGGCTAATATTTTTGTAATAACTGCAGACCAGACTAAACCTTTTGACGGTTTAAGTGACCAAAATGGTTTTCTAGTTCGTGCCAGGAATATGGTAAGGTGTCCGGCTACCGCTAATTTTAGAAATATAAACGACTGAAGCACATCCCGGCCTAAGTGCAGTGCAACCTGCCCAATATAAAATATTGTAAATGATGATATAACACCTATAATCCCAAGAACTGTACCAAGTCCAAGTACTTTCTGCATATTCCATTTTTCAGGCATATTTGAATAACGTACATTATCGGTAGCTATGGCCATAATAGGGGCATCATTCAACAGTGCCAGTAATACAATCATTAATGCTGTTACCGGATAAAAGTTGAATATTAAAATTGAAAATGTTATAAAGAACAAGACTCTTATAGTTTCAGCAATACGGTAAATACTATAACTATTCATACGCTGAAAAATTTTACGGCTTTCTTTGATAGCATCAATGATTACGGAAAGTCCGGGTGATGTAAGTACAATATCCGCCGCAGACTTGGCAGCATCCGTTGCACCATCCACAGCTATCCCGCAATCAGCATGTCGCAAAGCGGGTGCATCATTAACACCATCACCGGTCATTCCGACAAAATGACCAAGCTTTTGCAAAA
>JARRPN010000185.1:0-5372 GCA_037382875.1 Calditrichaceae bacterium
TTCGCAGAAATCTTCAATATATTCAGATGTAATCGCCTGAGAAAATCCGGTATGATGCGCGCCTCCTGCTAATATCCAGCTTTGTGCAGCAATTTCCAGATTCGGCTGCGGTATCCATAATGCTCTTGCAACCGGAAGTTTTGGCAACGCTGCATCTGGTTCTACTACTTCGACCTCATTGACTATCATCCTGAAACGATTACCTAAGTCAATTAAGGAAGCATTTAAAGCCGGACCTGCCGGTGCATTAAATATCAATCTTGGAGGATCTTCCTTGCCTCCGATTGATAATGGATGGCTTTCTAATACCGGTTTTCCCTGAGCTACTGATTCACATACTTCCAGCATATGCGCACCGAGCACTTTCATACCAGCCGGATCAAAATGATAGGTATAATCCTCCATGAACGATGTACCACCTTTAAGGCCATGTGCCATAACTTTCATGGCCCGCACAAGAGCAGCCGTCTTCCAGTCACCTTCCGCACCGAATCCATAACCTTCGGCCATCAGGCGCTGAACCGATATCCCCATAAGCTGATTTAAACCATGCAGATCTTCAAAGGTTGTCGTGAAGCCACTGAATCCCCCATCCACCATGAAATTTCTAATGCCTATTTCGATCCTGACGGCATCCCTTAAACCTTTATGTTTTTTACCTTCACTTTTAATTTTATCACCCAGGATATATTTATTTGCATACTCGTCAATCAGAGTATCTATAGCTGAGTCCTTAACTGCATTTACGACTTCAACCAGATCACCGACACCATATCCATTTACTTGATATCCGAAGCGCATTTGTGCTTCAACCTTATCACCTTCTGTTACAGCAACCTGACGCATATTATCACCAAACCGGGCAATTTTCATACTCTTAGAATCGTGCCAGGCAAAGGCAGCTCTCGACCATATTCCCAATTTTTCCTGGACTTTTTGATCCTTCCAGTGACCAACAACAACTTTGCGATTTTTTTCCATTCGCGTACAAATAAATCCAAACTCCCGCCCGCCGTGCGCAGATTGATTTAGATTCATAAAATCCATATCGATATCAGCCCAGGGTATATCACGATTGAATTGTGTATGCAGATGAACAAATGGCTTCTGTAGTGCTTTCAATCCAGCGATCCACATCTTGGCCGGTGAGAAGGTATGCATCCATGTGATCAGGCCGATACAATTTGGGGAGTTATTAGCTTCAAGACATATATTTGTAATTGACTCCGGTGTAGTAAGAACCGGTTTATAAATCACCTTAAAAGGGATAACTTTGGAGGCATCTAATTCCCGGGTGACGATCTGTGAATGTTCTGCCACTTGTTTGAGTGTTTCCGGACCATATAAATGCTGGCTTCCTGTTAAAAACCAGATTTCAAATTTATTAAAATTAATCACGTTTTATTCCTTATATTTTAATTTTTCTGTCCATAATAGGCATTGGGGCCATGTTTACGTTGATAATGTACATCTAAAATGTATTTGGGTAAATCTTTAACTTCAGGATTTATAATCTTTGTATTTAGTGTCATTTTAGCAACTCGTTCGAGTACCAGATTGTTTTTAACGGAATCCATCGCATCTTTTCCCCATGTAAATGGCGCATGTCCTGCAACTAACACGCCCGGAATTTCATTTGGATTAAGTTTTGAAAACCGTTCGATAATTACCATACCCGTATTTAGTTCATATGCGGTTTTAACTTCATCCTCAGTTAAAAACCTGGTTACAGGAACTGTCCCGCTAAAATGATCCGCATGTGTGGTCCCGTAACAGGGTATTTCTTTGCAGGCCTGGGCAAATGATGTGGCAAATTCGCTGTGACTGTGTGTTATACCGCCAATACCATCGAATGCTTTATAAAGCTCGATATGCGTTGCGGTATCCGATGAAGGACGCCATTCTCCTTCAATCACATTACCTTTAAAATCCACAACAACCATATCTTGTGAAACCATTCGGTCATAAGCAATGCCACTTGGTTTTATTACAATTAATTTCTGCTCACGATCAATTCCGCTCACATTACCCCAGGTTAGTGTAACCAATCCATGTTGAACCAGTGCAAGATTAGCCTGAAGTACTTTTTCCTTTAATTCTTCTAACATTATTTTTCCTTTAAAACATTTTCCCTGATATCCAGCAAATCTTTCATTACATTATACATACTACCCGATCCAGTCTTTGTGCCAAAGCCATCATGCAATTGCATATATAATTGATACAGTTTCTTATATATTTGATGATTTTCATCCTTGGGTTCATAAACTTTGCTGACACCACTCATAGCTTTTTGTGCCTCGCTAATATTTTCATAACCACTTATCTCCTTGCCTGCTGAGATAGCACCAAACATAGCCGCACCTAAAGCTGGTGTTTGCTCACTACGGGAAACTTTCATCGGACGGCCGGTAATATCCGCATATATTTGCATGAGCATTGAATTTTTTATTGCCAATCCGCCACAATTTACAATATCATTGATTTTAACACCATTACTTTCAATTCGATCAATAATAGCAAGTGCACCAAATGCAGTTGATTCAACCAAAGCACGATAAATCTCATGCGGCTTTGTATGCAACGTTTGTCCAAGCAGGAGTCCCGTTAACCGGACATCGACCAGGATTGTACGATTGCCATTGTTCCAGTCAAGAGCCAGCAGGCCAGTTTCTCCGGGCATAAGTTTCGCTGCTTCCGCTTCCAGATTTTTAAACTTCTCTTCCTGGGTTTTACCGTATTTTTCGGGCACTAAATTATTAACGAACCATAAAAATATATCACCTACTGCTGATTGTCCGGCTTCAATTCCAAAATAACCGCCCAAAACCGATCCATCAACAATCCCGCAAACACCGGGGATGTCAGCTATACTTTTCTGATTTGGCCAGATCATGATATCGCAAGTACTGGTACCTAAAATTTTTACAAGGGTACCGGTGGTCACACCTGCGCCCACCGCACCCATGTGAGCATCAAAGGCACCAACGGCCACAGCCACATTTTTAGATAAACCTAATTTAGATGCCCATTCTTCCGACAAATTTCCTATTTTTTCCTCGGCCGGATAAGCAGACTGATAAAGACTGCGTCTCACTTTACCAAGTGCTGGTGATAATTCATTTAAGAATTCTTCGTCAGGCAGTCCTCCCCAGCCATCATTATACATTGCTTTATGACCAGCTGCACAAACACTGCGTTTTAATTTATCCGGATCAGTTACTCCGGTTAATACGGCAGGAATCCAATCACAAATTTCTACAAAACTATAGGCTGCATCAAATACCTCAGGATTTTCTTTCTGCAAATGCAGGATTTTACTCCAGAACCATTCCGATGAATAAACACCACCAATTTTAGCCAGATATTCAGGTCTTATCTTGCCAGCCAATTTGGTGATCTTTTCAGCTTCCGCGTGACCGGTGTGATCTTTCCATAACCAAACCATCGCAGAAGGATTATCTTTGAATTGATCATTAAAACATAATGGTTGGCCGTTACGATCTACCGGCATCGGGCTGCTGCCTGTGGTATCGACACCAATACCAATTACCTTTTCAGGTGTAAACGCAGGATCCTTTCTTTGAGCCTCTTTTAATGCCTCTCTGATTGTGACTTCAATTCCTGTGAGATAATCTGCTGGATTTTGACGTGCCAGATGCGGATCAGCCTGATCTACAATCACACCGGCTTCACCGGATGGATAATTGAAGACATAGCTGGCTAACTCTTCGCCGTTTGAAATATTTACAATTAATGAACGGCATGAATTCGTTCCAAAGTCCAGTCCAATCGAGTATTTTGACATTTTATCCCTCAACATATATTCATATACATAAATTTAAGCAATTGTTTGATATCTATAAAGCAAAAACTATAATTAAAAAGATCCTCATTTTTAAATTTATATAATTTAAAATTAATTTAAATAAAAAGAAGCCATATGTTTATGTAAACTAACCAAATGGCGTAATGCACACTATTTTAATCTAGAGGAAAATTATAATTTAATGCTGAATTTGTTAAATAATTTAAAGTTTTGAACTTATTAGCTTACTTCTAAGCCATATTATCTGTTTCTCACCGATATTCCCATATAATAATCCAATAACGACCATGGTTGTACCAATTACCAGAGGTACAGTGAATAATGCATTAAAAAACAGGTAATCCAGGTTGGCAGTGATGGATGGAACCAGATATATGAAGGTCGATGCCCAGGCCGGCCCTTTTCGTTGCACGCCAATATAAAACATCGTATAACCTATCGTTGTAGGAAAGATGACCATATACCATATTCCCAGCCAGGCGGGTGTTGAGATACTACCCCAGAATTCAGCTGTAAACATTTGCCCGGCAAAAGGTAAAATTAGTAAAGCTGTTAAAAGATAATTATAGGCATTGAGCCAGAGTGAATCCCAGCCTTCTTTTTTTGTTGCTTTTGCCGTTAATGTAAACGTTGACCAGAGCAAAGAAGCAATCAAACAAAGCAGTTCGCCCAATCCGAGGTTGGATAAATCAATATGACCGCCGCGGGTGATGTTAACCCACAGTGCTCCGCTGAATGCAATCAAAAAACCAATGTAGAACCGTGTACTTCTGCGAATTTTAAAAAATATTATTTCTCCAAAAGCTGTAAAGAATGGATTTAAAGCCACTATTATTGCAGCATTGGTTGGATTTGTATGTGTTAATCCCCAGAAGAAAAATATATGATAGCTGATACCACCAATCGCTACCAGCAACAATAAATGAAACCAGTAAGACCGGTCATGATTAGCGCGGAAAGAAAAAATCGAAAAATAACTGTACTGATGGGATCGATATCCGTTACTACAAATTTGGCAGCGATAAAACTACCACCCCAGGTAAAGGGGATAAGCAGAAAAATGAAAACAAAAAACCGGTCAAACCATCGCATATAATGTATTATCCAATTTTAGCAAAGGCTGAAGATAATTGAACAAATAGAATTATCAAAATATATTCATAGGTTAATTTGCAATTTTTATAATGCCCCCTGCCCGTTTGCTTCAAACCAAATATCTTTTTAAAATTATTATATCAGTGATTCTAATTATAACCGTTCAGCAGTTTAATTTATGATAATTTTAAATGATCTTGTCAATGAAGCCACAGAAATTTCGAGAACTATTTCTACTCAAATAAAGTAAGGATGCAATAATGAAAATAAGTTTAAATACCTTTTTTATACTTGTTATTATTTTCTTCCTGAATAACTACTGTAATGAGCCGGTTGATTATGATGATAAATTTGATTATTCAGATGAATTCCAAACCGTTTGGCAGGATTTTGATCTGAATTATTCTTATTTCACATATAAACAAATCAACTGGGATTCTTTAAAGTC
>JARRPN010000186.1:0-4764 GCA_037382875.1 Calditrichaceae bacterium
ATACTCCAATCTGAAATTGACTCTCTTATAATTGAACCTCAGGAAGAAGATTCAATTGAGATTCAGTATACACCACAAATACTGGATACAGAAGAAGCGCAGTTAGAATTCACAACAAATGTTATAGATAGTGCTAATATCACCATTAATTTAAAAGGTCGAGGTGTCGCAGCATACATATCCAGCAATCCAGATACGCTGGATTTTGGCAGTGTAAAAACCAATTCAAGCAGAACGAAATCATTTATTATTTCAAATACCGGTAATACAAATCTTGAAGTTAGTGAATTCTTAATTGAAAATAACAAATATGATGCTTTTCAAATTGAATTGCCATTCATGCCATTAACTGTTGAACCTGATTCCGAATCTGATTCTATTAAAATTGAATTTGATCCTGTTAGTCGTATGAAATCCAATGCTATATTGAATGTCATTAGTAATGCTTATCAGGATGATTCGTTAAAAATAGAACTGCATGCTACTAGTGTTTTAGCTGGTGTGCCCTATTTATTTTTGTATGATGAGTCTGTGCACAATATCGGTAATGCTGTCATTACAGGTGACTCGCTTTTTCCATTAGTAGTTGAGAATTTAAGCGATGATACTCAGTTGATAATCGAAAATATGAAAATTGGCGGACCAGACTCTTCCGCTTTTTTCATTGAATCTGCTAATGATCCTCTCACTATTGAACCTCTTTCTTCATCTGATCAGAGGAAATTGATTTTTAGCCCTACTGAATTAAGAACTTATGCCTGTATGCTTACTATACTCAGTAATGATACGATTGAGAGCCCACATGAATACACAATTCAAGCCAACGGAATCTTGGATCAAACTCCACCTGTGGTTAAACTTGATTACTTATCAACACAATTAAGTTTGGATACAAATGGAAAATTCCAAACGATAATCAGGGATAAAGAATCCACTATTAAAAAAGCAGTTTTATACATTCGTAGAACAGCCGCGAATGACTTTGATTCACTCGCTTTATCGAGTGATGACCAAATCATCTGGTCTGCTGATTTGATGTCTGATCTGATTTCAGAATATGGATTGGAATATTACCTCAGAATTGAACACGGTGGCATAGAATCTTATTATCCGTCCAACTATAACACAACTCCAGCTGCCTTGAGTGTGGAAATTCCCGATTTTGATTTTCCAAATACCACTTTATCTAATGATTATCAGATGATATCCATACCATTCAATTCAAAAGGACAGACTCTGGAAGAACTATTTGGTGATGAACTGGGTAGTTATGACAATACTAAGTATCGCATCTTTGATTGGAATAATGAAAAAGAAGAATTCGAAGAACAAAAGGAGTTGAGAGCCAAGCTTCCTCCCGGGAAAGCTTTGTACTTGATCACAGAAAAATCCAAACAGTTGAAAATAAATGACTGTCAGACCGTTCTATCAGATGAGACATTTACCGTCCATCTGAAAAAAGGCTGGAATATGATCAGTATTCCTTATGCGTTTAATATATTGTGGTCTGATATTCATTCATCAACCAATGGAATGGATCTTAAATATTGGGATGGGACACAAATGATCTATCCCGATACACTGGAACCATTTAAAGGCTATGGATTCCATGCTGAAAGTGATTCAGTATTGGTTGTTCCTGCTATTGAGGCAACGATTCTAAAGCCTGCAAAACAGACTGACAAATTAGGTGAAGGTGAATGGTATTTCCAAATTGAAGCGCAGCGTGGTAAATATGCAGATCGGTTTAATTTTGCTGGAGTACGTAATAACTCCCATGATAAAATAGACCATTGGGATAGCTATGAAGCACCTGGGATAGGGGATTATATCAGTTTATATTTTACTGAATCTATTAATGATGACAAGCAGATTAAATTATGTGCAGATTATAAAAATAAAAATAATGAATATTTTCAGTATGATTTTGAATATAAAAGTACCTTTTCTGGAAAAACTTTATTAAATTTAGTTGCATCAAATCTTCCCGATACTTATGATTGGGGTGTCATAGCCAGGGAAGGTGAAATTTTATTGCCAAAAGGAGAAATCAGCAGTAATCAGAAAAACAAACAGTATAGGCTGATTGTTGGAAATCGTGAATATTTAAATTCGATTAAATCTGAATTTAATATTTTACCAGAAAAATTTTCTGTATCTCAGAATTATCCAAATCCTTTTAACCCTGTTACTAAAATCACAATTGCAGTGCCTAAGGAGGCTTATATTACAGCCGATATATATAATATATTAGGCGAACGAGTAAAGCGTATTGCCAATAATGTTTTAATAAGTGAAGGATATCACGATTTTTCCTGGAATGGAAAAAATGAACATGGCTTTTTAGTATCATCCGGAATCTATTTTTTTACATTTAGGACATCGAATTATGTAAAAACAATCAAAATGATACTACAAAGGTAATATCCTAAACCAGAGTTTGGGATTATTTACGAAATGAAAATGAATGGACAAAATCATCTGACTACTCCTGTTGAGTATGAGATGAATCAGGTAACACTAGCGTTTGCTAGCTCAAGGGAAGAGAAAACCTTCAAGGAAACCGGCCATTTAGCCAATTCGGGTTTCTTTAGAGCGTCGGTAATTTCAGCTTTGCTTCTCTATTTTGTATATATGCTTTTACGCTTCTGGTATTTTGCAAGCGTGGATGTAAATTTTGTCATATTACAGGATTTTGTCTTTGCAATTCCAGCCATTTCTGTCATTATTGCTTCATTCAATCCTAATTTTACTAAGTATTTGCAAACAGCTGGAATTATTGTATTTGCTGTCTGTGGAATAACTGTACTTAGTACGAGTGTACTATGGCCAGTTTCTAACCACTTTTTTATTTATAGTATAATATCTGTCACGCTGTATGGATACTTATTTTTAAGACTACGTTTCATTGTTGCCAGTATAATCGGATGGCTTACGCTAATGATGTTTGCCGTAGTCCAAATGGCTTTTAATGGTTTAAGTTTCGATAATATTCTTAACCCGGTTATTGTATTGATATTGACGAATTTGACCGGTATGACAGCTTGCTATTTATTTGAATACTTCTCCCGAAAAAATTACTTACTTGAAAAAGTACTCTTAAGCGAGAGAGAAACCCATAATAACCTGCTTTCTGAATTGGAACTTAAGAAACAAAGTTCTGAAGATTTGCTGAAATTCAAAACCGGTTTAGAAGAAAACAAAGCATCATTAGAAGATCAGAATTTATCACTTCTATCTCGATTTGAAATTCTGGAATTGTTGAAAAATATTGCGACACATTTTTTAAAAATCCGTAGGGATGAAATTGATGATACGATTAATGATGCTATCCAAAAAATATCTGAACATGCGAAGGTTGACCGTGGATATATTTTTTTAATGCATAAAAATGAAAATAGCATTTATAATTCACATAGCTGGTGCACAAAAGGAATCGAACAAAAAATTAAGAATCATGATGATATTAATAATGATGATTTTAACTGGTTGATGGATAGGCTCAGAAAAAAGGAATCTGTGATTGTAAATAACATAAACCAGTTGCCTGAACAAGCTAGTTCTATAAAGGCCATATTCTCAGTTGAAGGCGTCCAGTCTTTCATTTTATTGCCTCTGATAAATTATGACAAATTGATTGGGTACCTTGGATTTGATTCCGTAAAAGTTCAGAGAAAATGGAATAACGATGATGTCTACATGCTGGAAAAAGCCGGTGAAATTTTTGTGAGTGCACTCGAACAGAAAAAATCTATTTGGTTATCTAAAAAATCAGAAGATAAACTGGGCGGACTTATTGAACGAACTGATGATGTCATATTTATTACAACACCAAAAGGTAAAATTCAGGAAATAAATCCGGCCGGTGCACGATTACTAGGTTATTCGAGTGTAAGTTCTTTATTACAGAATAAATCGGCAGAAGATTTTTATGCAGATCCGGAAGATCGTAAAAAATTGCAGAAAATACTGGAAGAAAAGGGTCATGTAACTGCTTATGAAATTGTACTAAAACGCAAGGATGGAAAACGCATTACGGTACTGGAAACTGCAAAAGCAGTGAGAGATGAAAAGGGTGATATCATCGCTTATGAAGGTATTATGCGCGATGTCACTGAACAACGCCAACTCGAACGGCAGTTATTCCAGGCGCAAAAAATGGAATCCATTGGATTATTAGCAGGGGGTATTGCCCACGACTTTAATAATATTGTAACTGCTATAAATGGTTATGCAGACATGGTGTTAATGGCGATGAATAGCAGTCATGAGCATTATAATAATATTGTCAATATATTAAAGGGCGGCAAACGTGCAGAAAAATTAACACGCCAGTTATTAGCATTCAGCCGCAAACAAATAATCAAACCAAAAGTCACTAATGTCAATACATTACTTAGCGAATTAACAAAAATGTTACATCGTTTGATTGGTGAAGATATCAAATTTGAAACCAATTTGAATACTAAAATAAACAATATAAAAGTGGATCATGGTCAATTGCAGCAAATTCTCGTTAATCTGGTAGTAAATGCACGCGATGCCATTAATGAAGTTGGTATTAACAATGTTGAGAGAAAAATTGTAATAGAAACGGATGAAGTAGAACTGGATGAAAAATTTGTAAGTGCACATCCGGGTAGTCACATTGGAAAACATGTTGCTATCGCCATAATAGATACTGGTATCGGTATTGAAGAAGAAATAAACTCTAAGGTGTTTGAACCCTTCTTTACAACCAAAGCAGAAGGTCGTAGCGCCGGA